>CAZTPH010000225.1:0-1509 GCA_964614705.1 uncultured Coxiellaceae bacterium | reverse complement strand
ATTCGTTTCTGTCTTCTCATCACTAATAGAAAAAACTGGCACGCCCAAGGCATAGCCAAGCGCATTTGCTGTCACCACGCCGATGCGCAAAGAAGTAAATCCCTCACCCCTGTTAGCCACGCTTATTTTATTAATACCTGATAATTTCTTATGATTTTTAAGCAATAATTCATCAATTAAAGGCAATAATTTTTCCGCCTGTGTAAATTTAGACTCAACCGCCATTTTATCAATAAAAATCTCGCCATCTTTGAGAGAAAGCGAGATTTTATTATTTTCAGCAGTATTGATTATTAAATGCATTTTTTATTTTTTATATAACACTTCAATCTCCCTTACGATATTGCCCCAATTATAATTATTTGCCACTATTGATTTTAACTTCAAAGCATTTTCTTGCAAAACAGCTTCATCCATCAATAAAACGGCTCGTAATTTCAAGGTCAGATCATCAACTTTTTTATTGGCAAAAACAAATCCGACACTATTAACAATCTCAACATTCTCTAGTATATCACTAACCAATACCGGTCGTCCATATGACATCGCCTCGAGCAAGGCAATTGATAAACCTTCTGACTCAGATGGTTGCACAAAAAGAAATGCATTAGAAAATAATTCCTGCAAAATTTCACCAGATTGATTACCGGTAAAAATAATATTCGGGTTATTTCCTGCCAAGTCCTTTAATTCATGAACATAATCATCAGTAAAAGCACCATCACCAACAATTACCAATTTCTTCTTTGTATCAATTTGTTTATAGGCATCTATTAAATATTGGATACCCTTATGTCGAACCAAACGGGAAATTGTGACGATATAATTACCACTTTCCAGTCCCCATTTCTTAATCAGATCAGCCTCTTTCTGAGCCATTACCTCTACACCGTTAGGAATATAAGTAGTTGTTTTACCGTATTTTTCTGCTGCATAGCTGGTCAAACTCCTTGAAACTGTTATGGTCTTGTCCGGCACAGTACAAATCATCCACTCGCCCATGTGTAAGAAAAACTTAGCCAGGGAACCCCATTTTTGATGATTATAACATTGGGAATGGAAAGTCGCCACCAATCGAGTGCGCGGTTTAAAAACTTTAATCATCCAAGTCAGCAAAGATGGTCCGATAGAATGAAAATGAACAACATCAGCCTTTTGACGAAAAATAACATCCAAACAAGCCAAAAAGGTGTGGCTAATCGCATCCAAGTGCTTAGTCGCAATACTTGGAAGGCTAATTAGTTCTACACCTTTGTAGCTTTTTAATTTATCTGAAGTGTACTTTTTTCGAGTATAGACAGTCACCTCATGGCCGTCGCGAACCAAGCGTGTTGCTAAATCTTCAACATGTTTTTCAACGCCACCATAGGTAGCTGGTATTCCTTTTTGACCAATAAATATTATCCTCATATATTAGGCCTATTAACAAAAATATGTTAAGAGTTATTATCGAATGTTAATCGAGGTGCTATAAGTTAATTTTGAAGCCTTGCCAGTTGCCTTAATATC
>CAZTPH010000224.1:0-1525 GCA_964614705.1 uncultured Coxiellaceae bacterium | reverse complement strand
TATAGCTCCCCCACCTTCCCCTCGCACATAGCCATTTGCTCTTTTATCAAATGTCTTACATCTGCCATCCCCACTAAGCATACCTGCCTTACTAAATGAAATATTCAACTCGGGATGCAACAGTGCATTTACTCCTCCAGCTAGCGCTAGTTCACTTTCCCCATTTCTGATGCTTTCCACCGCTTTTTTAATCGCAATTAAAGAACCTGAGCAAGCCGTATCTATTGCTTGACTAGGACCATGAATATTTAAGAGGTAGGATATACGATTAGGGAGTACACAATGTACATTTCCAGTTGAAGTATGGGCTTCGATATCAGCACCCATTTCGTGCAAGGTATTTTCATAATCATGGGTCGATATCCCTATAAAAACCCCTGTTTTAGTTCCAGCAAAACTTTTAGGAGAAAAACCCGCATCTTGGATACATTTCCATACTTCTTCTAAAAATAATCGATGCTGGGGATCCATCAGTTCTGCTTCACTAGGTGCAATATTAAAAAACCCAGCATCAAATTTATCAATATCACTTATAAACCCGCCCCACTTTGGTGTCTCAACTTTTTGCCATTCCCACCTATCCTTTGGTATCTCTTGTATACAGTCTTCCCGTTGCTCTAAAATATTCCAAAATAGTTCTAATGTTGCAGCTTTAGGAAATCTACCACTCATTCCTATTACCGCTATTGGTTCTACCGCAGCTTTTTTATCATGATTGTATTGGTGTGCTTCATCGTTTATTGCAGCATCTTTCACTATCCATCGTTTAGGTAGTTCGTATTCATCATTCTGTTTGTCCATACTGTCTGGCACTTGAAAATATTTAAACAGCTCTTGTCGAAAATTATTTAAAAAATAACCTGTCAGATCCTCTATATTTTTATATTCAAAAAATAGGGTAGGATATAGCTTGATACTAAATATTGTTTCAAATGTTTCTGCTAATTGGACAAGGGTTATTGATTCTAAACCAAGTTCTAAAAAGTTGGTGTTGATATCTATATCTTGAGTAGTTACTTTTAAAACATTGGCTATTTGTTCTATTAAAAAAGCTTCCAGGTTGTTTAATAATATATTGCTTTGGCTAGTTGAAACTATAGTATTCCTACCATCAATTAATTTGAGATTTCCCTTAATTTTGATATTTTTACCACCTATACTAGCTTTTTCTTTGATAAGAGCAAAAGCATCAATTGCCTTAATTTTCTTATCAGCTAACTTATTAATAAGCTCTTCTAGTTGGTTCACAATATTTATCTCCTAATAAAATAATTTATTTAATTATCCCTTATGTAGCGTATGCTCTTTTTTTTCTTATGTTCACCAGCCTTTCTTAGTTTTCTTTTACTCTTCATATTATTTCCCTGAAAATCTACGCTACTAAGTTTTGTAATCTCTCTCTAAGTAATAGTGCTGTACCATCCATTAGCCTTTCTCCAATCTCATCCACATGTCTATTTTGCCATTTTTCTAATTCGGTATCTTTTACCCACTGATTGAATGCTCCTAAAGCTGGACCAGAATG
>CAZTPH010000223.1:0-1526 GCA_964614705.1 uncultured Coxiellaceae bacterium | reverse complement strand
TAGATAAAAATCAATAGTAGATATATCAATTAACTCAAAACCGCTCTTTGAGTTAGCATGAATAACTTGTATGGGCGTGCCATCCTCTTCCTCCTTAAAAATTGTTTTAAAAGCGTCGTGTTTTTCAATTATTGTTTCCCAAGCTTGTTTAAAAAAATCTGTATTAATTGGACCACTTAATTTAAGAGCCAAGGTTTCTATATATTTAGAGCTATGCTGGTCTTTTTTTAGTTCAATCCAAATCCTTTTTTGGGCTGCAGTTAAAAAATAGCTATTTATTACCATCGAGCTCTCTTATCTCTAATTAAATAATTTTAAAGTAAAAATATTCTTTATAAAGCGTACAAAACGCGACCATTTGCTTAATCTTACTTCAGAAGTTTCTTCAATGCTAAAATTAAGCTCAGATATATCATCATTGCCTCTTAAATTTTGGGTTATTTCTTCTTCTATTCTACTATATGCTCGATTTAAATTTTTTACTGTATTTACCCAGGTTCTCGTAAGACCAGCAGAGCTAATAATATAGCCGATACCTAATCCTAGGTTAAACCCTACCGAAGCATCCCAATCAAAGATATATGTCAAAGCACCGCCGGTAATAACACCTATCCAAGTGGTAGCCATATTACCGAACAAAGAAGCGCCAAACTTTCCCGTACCTATGAGTGCTTGTGCCATTACAAATCTAATAGCTAAAAAGGCATTATTAACTCCTGATATTAACATCAACTTATGATCTAATAATAAATCTAATACTGGTTTACTATCTGGATTATTTAAATTAAGAAATGGGCTAATAATGGTTTTAGGAGAAACAATGCAAAATCCAGCATATATTGCTGGAATTACTAAAGATATGCCGACAGCAGATTTTCCATATTTTAAAATATTTTGTTTCCCATGTTTTAAACTATTAGCAATCAAAGTTTGCACAGAAGTAGCTATTGCAGAAGATGAAACTACAATTGCATCTTGATATTGAGACATAACTAACTGTGCTGATAAGTAAGATTTACCAAAACTTCCAATAAAAAGATTGGTAGAATACATAATTCCTACTTCAGATATCATCATAAATATAATGGGCAGTCCTTTGCTAGCTAATTGTTTCAAATTATATTTTATACCTTTACCACCGGTATTTTTTTTAAACAAATTATATGAAGCAAAAGATTTCCCTGGATTACTAAGAAATTTAAAAGCTCCAAAACTAGCAACATTACTTACTAAACCTCTCATTATAAAGGCACTTGCAGAACCCTCAATCCCTAAAGCACGAAATCCCCAATGACCTCCTATCAATGGATAAGCAATAACAAGGTATCCTAAAGCACCGCAAGCTTGCGTGATTAGTGGCATATACATCTTTTGGGTACCAAAAGCTATATTTTCAGAAGCTGTCTGAACACTATTCAATGGTAGCGCATACAGGTATAAATCGAAAAAATGTTTAACAATGTTAGTAATTTCAGAATCTGAGGTAAGTTTACTAATAACTGGTTTACTAAACATAACAAATGTAA
>CAZTPH010000222.1:0-1528 GCA_964614705.1 uncultured Coxiellaceae bacterium | reverse complement strand
TAGAGCTGAAGCTAAAAACCTTGGAGTTTATGGCGCTTTATTTCAGGTTGTAGAGCAAGACATTAAAGAGTTTATCTATCAGAGGTTAGAAGAGATGAAAAAAAGTGGCGCAATAAAAAAGATCAATGAAAAGTTTGTTCGTAATGTTAAGGAGCATACTGTTAGACCTTTGCCGGTAAAGGGGATTACTACTGCAACTAAATCTAGGGTGTTTTATTACGATCCCACCTATTGTTTAGGTAAAGATATTACCGATCATAGAGGTAAGTTGATTGCTGCATCTGGTACTAAAATAAATCCCTTAGATACAGTTAAATTAAATAGTGTCTATCTTTTTTTAAATGCTGATGACAAGCGACAAGTCCAGTGGGCACTTAAATGGGGTAAAAGATACGATTATGTAAAGTATCTTTTAGTACAGGGGAATATCAAAACAGCGACCAAGCAGTTAGCGGATAGAGTCTATTTTGATCAATATGGATCGATCACGCACCAATTAGGAATTGAGCATGTGCCAGCTATGGTTAAGCAAGATGGTAAGAGATTAAAAATAAGAGAATTTGTTCCAAGTGAGGAAGGTAATGGCTAAAGCTGGTAAACCAATAGTTACTTTACTTGCTTCGCTTTTGCTAGTTTGGGTAGCAGCAGTTCAGGCAAACTGTGAAGGAAATTTTGTTAATCCGATAACTGATATCTGCTGGGATTGCCTATTTCCTATTTCTATTGGAAATATCCAAGTAGTATCTAGCGATTATCCCGATACTAAAAACCCCAGTATGCCACTTGAGCTTTGTATAACCGATGATTCATTGATACCGAGAATTGGGTTAAATATTGGTTTTTGGGAGCCATTTGCGATAGCCGATATTACTCCTATCCCATATTGTATGGTTAATTTAGGAGGTTTTACGATCGATATTGGTAATGCTGGGCGAGGTGGGAAGCAATTCAGAGATCCCAATAATTCGGCCGCTTTTTATTATGTGCATTGGTATAAATACCCCTTAATATTATGGCTTAACATCATAGCTTCGTTAGGTTGTATGCAGGGCGGGGATTTTGATATTGCCTATCTAACCGAGCTTGATCCGATGTGGAATGATGATGAGTTTAATTTTGTTTTAAATCCAGAAGCTATCTTGTTTAGTAATCCAGTAGCGCAAGCTGCTTGTGCTGCAGATGCAGCTAGCGCTCAAGTTGGTTTAGCCATTGATGAGTTATTTTGGTGTATTGGCACTCAAGGTAGTATCTATCCATTAACGGGCAGAGTTTTTGATGAAAAGGGATCAATTCAATCAGCAGTGCTATTGACTGAGAGAATGGATTTTAAATTACATCGGCAGTTGCAAATAGAGGATTCAAGTCCAGAAGATAATGGAGGCTTTGATGGTCCAATCTGTACGCAGCATTTAACTCCCATTATGCCCAAATCACGTTATCGGTATCAAATGACCAATACTATCTCAGCAGCAGACAGCTGTTATCAATTTGGTCATGATGTGCTTAATTGGGAAGGGGGCAAGAAGAC
>CAZTPH010000221.1:300-1546 GCA_964614705.1 uncultured Coxiellaceae bacterium | reverse complement strand
GATTATTATAAACATTATGAAAAACATAATACTGCTTCTCAATAAGATTATTGCGATTTATTTATTTCTTCTCGCAAATTTCTTTTTTTGGAGTTCTTTTTTTGTGATTACCGGAAACCTATCTTTTATCAGATATAATTTATGGTTAGTAATAACTCAACTTATAATATATCCAGTGTTTTTAATTTTTGGCTTCATTAAGTTTCATCGAAAAATGAAAAATAGATATATCTATGGCATTATCTTACTTTTTGTAATTTGGATAGAATCCCAATTATATCGGTTACTATTTATAAGTCATGGCAGGTTTGATGCGGTAGATCTTGATAATTTGCTGTTTTTTTGTTTACCCATTTTTGTAATATTGATTGTTAGTATTTTCAATAAATATTGTGAAGTATAAAACAAAACTCATTTTATTATCGCTATTTTGCCAATCTTTTTACCATTATTGTTTTTTACTACATAAATATAAATCCCACTGGCAACAACCTCTGCTGACTCATTCTTGCAATCCCAAGTAGCAACTTGTGAGCCTATTCGTGTTTCTATCGCTTCTCCATGTTTCAAGGTTTTGATTAACTCACCCATGATATCATAGATCTCTATAGATATATTGTCATCTAGAGGTAAATTAACAAATTTAATTATCTGCCCTTTAATTGGATAGCAAGGATTTGGCCAATTGTATACGTTTTGCAATTGTGCGGGACTATAACTCATCAGACAAACTTTTGATAAGTGAGTAATACTAGCATTTACTGTATTAACACTAGAATTGACTTGGGATTTTTCTATTAATCTCCAGTTGTTAGCTTTGTCATCCCAATAAAACATCTTTAAGCTATTTTCATCTACCCCTTCATCGTCAACATATCCGTCTTGATTGTCATCTGCATAAGGGATACTTATTGTCATACTACCAACTGAGTCATTAATTGGCTTACCTGTAGCTGCGCTGGTTAGTCTAAACTCCCGAACTGTACCGGTAATAGGTTTTACTAAAGAATCTGTATTTGATACTGTGATATTAAGTTGTTCTATTTTTACATAAACATTTTCAGGAAGAACACCGGCGGCTATCTCTATGTTAGTTTTCCCATCGCCTCCACTAACTTTTCCACCCTTATCTTTATAGATAGCTATTAGAGTTTCTTCTTGCTCGGTAATGACTTCTTGAATACTAGGGAAAATATTCTCATCCGTTAATCCATCTCCATTATAATCTGTATTCAATATATAATCC
>CAZTPH010000221.1:0-290 GCA_964614705.1 uncultured Coxiellaceae bacterium | reverse complement strand
TACTTTTTGAACCATTAAAGATAGGTATTTTATTATAAGTAAGTTTCAGAGTACTATTATCTTGATTATTACAAATTACTTTAACATCTGCGTTCCCGTTATCCACCCCGTTAATTTCTAATGTATATATATCATCTCCTATTGTGCAAATCGATTTTATATCTCCAATATAAATACAATAAGAACTGTCAATACCTTGATATAATTTGCCATCACTTTTTACAGAAGATATATTACCGTGACTATCGATAAGGCTAATTTCCACAGGACAAGCAACTATCCATATTTTA
>CAZTPH010000220.1:0-1583 GCA_964614705.1 uncultured Coxiellaceae bacterium | reverse complement strand
ACGTCTACTTGAGGAGGAAGTAGAGGTAATTCGTTGTACGGTTTATTTTTATCCATATACCCTTCTAGATTTGTTTTTCAAATATAATACTTCTAAGTTTTTCGCACCACACCTCTACAGCTTGCTTTTTTTCTTTATCATAGCTATGCCTATCATAAACCGCAGTTACACTATTCTCAACATGATTAAGTATCTTACTAACAATAAGACGAGAAATACCCAAAGCGGTCATATGGCTTGCTGCGGTTCGTCTCAGATCATGGGGCGTAAATGGTTTCAGATCTTTAAATTTTTCGATATTTTTTCTGACTGCGTGATTAACAGCAGTAAGGATGATGTGATTGTCACCAACTGGCGATGGAAAAAGCCATTTAGAGTCGCCAGATAAGGTTTTTAATTCTTGTAATAATTCTAAAGTCAAATCGGAAAGCGGTACAAGGTGCGCATTACCATTTTTTGATTTACTTG
Organism: uncultured Coxiellaceae bacterium; assembly: GCA_964614705.1. Taxonomy (GTDB): domain Bacteria; phylum Pseudomonadota; class Gammaproteobacteria; order UBA9339; family UBA9339; genus CAZTPH01. The sequence goes on along the minus strand of CAZTPH010000220.1, from coordinate 1,115 downwards.
CTGGAATTGTCCACCAGCGTTTCTTTAGATCGAATTCGTCCCACTCGGAACTTACAATTTCGCCTTTACGCTGTCCCGTAGCTAATTGTAACTTAAGTGCTAATTTGGTAATTTCAGTCATGCCAGCATGCTCCAGGGAATACCAAAATATTTTTATTTCTTCCTCAGAAAGCAATCGGTCGCGGCGATTTTCCTTGTTTGGTGTTTTGATGCCGTAGCAGGGGGTAGCTGAGATAATGTCACGTTCAACAGCAAAGTTAAACATACGGCGGATAACCGCTAAAGTTCTATTTGCAGCAATCGATGCACCGCGATTGATAACTTGGTCTAAAATTAACAGGATATCTTTTTTAGTAACATCTTTAGCTTTTAGTTTGCCTATTGTAGTGGCAACATCTTTTTTTAATATGCGCTCATCTTCGTGCCATGATCGCTTACGTGGTTTTGCCCACTTTTCTAAGTATTCATCAATTAATTCATTTACAGTATTTGCTATTCGTGCTTCTACTTTAGCCTTTTGTTTTTCATTTGCTGGGTTCTTACCGTTAAGTAGGCATTTAACGGCTTTTCTGTGAAGCTCATGGGCATCGGCTAAAGTAATTTCCGGATAAGAACCTAAGGTCATGCGTTGCTTTTTGCCTTCGAAGTGATATAAAAAAATCCAAGATTTATATCCGCTTGGCATAACTCTAATGGCAAAACCATGACCGCTTCCTTCACGTAAATCGTAAAGGTTTTTTTTAGGCTTTAGGTTTTTAATCAATCTATCTGTAAAGTGCATATTTGACCTACTGACTTGTTTTGTGGTTCCTCTCGTGGTTCCTCTAATATGGTTGCAATGCCTGAAACGTTGTGAAACAATATGGGTCAAATAATATCCAAAAAATGGCTTTAAATCAAGCTTTTTGGTAATATTTTGTGAATATTATAAATGGTGCTGAAATGTCTTGAAACGCTAATATTTACTGACTCTTAATCAGTTGGTCGCGGGTTCGACCCCCACACGGCCTACCAATGAAATCAAGGGTTTCAACGATATTCCACTTTTTACCGAATCTTACAAAGCTACCTATGAGCTACCTTAGAATTTACTTTTAGGTCCGTAAATCATTTGC
>CAZTPH010000219.1:0-1612 GCA_964614705.1 uncultured Coxiellaceae bacterium | reverse complement strand
ACGGGTTTTAATCCGGGCGCCGATCAACCTAAAGCCGAGACTAAGATCACGGTTAAAGGAAAGTCTTATCCTAATTCCGATGTTCATGTATTAGTTGATGGCGTGGTGATTGGTATTGTTAAAGCAGACTCTAAAGCTGATTTTTATTTTGAATCAATTGACATAGCGCCTGGTGTTGCTAATTTTGGCTTCTGGTCCGAAGATGTGAGTGGTCTTAAATCTACTTTATTAACCATAACCCTTCGTATTGTCGCGGGCGCGGTTACAAATATTTCCGGTGTCTATATTGCACCCAGCATTGACGTCGATAAGCAATCGGTTAAACAGGGCGATAATGTAAAGATTTATGGACAAACAGTGCCGGGGTCAGACATAAAAGTTCATATCAATTCACCGCAGGAGTTTATTGAGAAGATTGACAGTCAAGATGATGGTCGATACGAATTAGTTTTTAATACAGCGCCCTTAGAAGAAGATTTTCATACGGCTAAGGCATATTTCGAAGTCACCGCCGAGGGTAATATTATTAAATCGGGATTTTCTAAATTAGTCAGCTTTCATGTGGGCAAAGAGGGAATTGCGCCAACACCTTGTCCAAACGGAGATTTAAATCATGACAAGCGCGTAAATATTACAGATTTTTCTATTTTGCTTTATAATTGGGGCACTAACAATGCTTGTTCTGACCAAAATCAAAATGGCACTGTCGACTTGATTGACTTTTCAATTATGATGTATTACTGGACAGGCTAGAATTAATTAAAAATTTTAAACAATGTTTCTCCCTCGCCCCGCCGGGAGAGGGTTGGGGTGAGGGAGTCGTCAACGAATAACTACCTCACCCTGTCCCTCTCCTGGCAAGGAGAGGGAACTATGTAATTATCTTCATATATGTTAAAAAAAATCCTAATCATTTCTATATTTCTATTACTTCCATTTGCAACCAAGGCGTCTACGCTTTATTTTGAGCCAAAAGATGCCGAGGTTGGCAACGATAGCAATTTCACAATGGATATTAAAATTGATGTCGAAGATTGTGTTAATGTGGTTGAGGGCTATATAGGTTTTGATAAGGACCATTATAAATTATTGGATTTTATGACGGGAGTCTCAATTATTAATCTATGGGTAGAGCAACCACAAGAGACTGATTATGAAAAAATAAACAACAATGGACAATTCCATTTCTCGGGAGGTATTCCTGGTGGTTATTGTGGTAAGATTCCCGGCGACCCAGGTCAAAGTAATATTGTTGCGCGTTTAGTTTTTGCTAGCAAGAGTATTAGTCAGGGTATTGATGAGGTGGTTGTTAGTGATGTGGTAATGCTGGATGGGACAAGAGTCTTGATGAATGATGGCCTGGGTACCGAGGATGCTAATTTGCAAAAAAATGATGCTAAGGTAACTATTTCAAAGAGTATTATGCCCAATGACAAGGCTTGGCAGAATGAGATAAATGCAGATAAAACACCGCCAGAACCATTTGTGATTGAGTTACATCATAGTCCAACTATGTTTGATGGTAAATATAGCTTGGTTTTTTATACAACCGACAAGCAAAGTGGTGTTGATTATTATGAGGTTTTGGAAATCAGGCCAAATAGATCGGAAG
>CAZTPH010000218.1:0-1623 GCA_964614705.1 uncultured Coxiellaceae bacterium | reverse complement strand
TTTTAGAACTTGGTTTAGAATCAATAACTCTTGTCCAATTAGCAGAAACATTTGAAACAGTATTTAACATAAAATTGTATCCGACACTATTTTTTGAGCATAAAAATATAGTCGATTTAACAAAGTATTTTTTAGACAGCTTCCGGAGAGAAATTTATGAATGACCCTGTAAATGAATTTATTAAAGCAAGAGATACTCTAATTAAATATAGAACGGACTATGAACTGGCTTATCGAGAGTTTGTTTGGCCCAAAATGAGATATTTTAATTGGGCGTTGGATTACTTTGATTTGATAGCAAAAGATAACCATAAATTAGCTTTATGGCTAGTAAATGAGGATGGTACTGAAGTTAAGTTATCTTTTTCTAATTTGTCTGAACGGTCTAATAAAGTAGCTAATTTTTTACGTGATTTAGGTGTTAATCGTGGTGATTCTATATTAATTATGCTTGATAATATAGTTCCACTTTGGGAAGTTATGTTAGCTGGCATAAAACTTGGTGCTATACTCGTTCCAACTTTTCCTTTACTTAATGTAGCCGATTTATCTGATCGTGTTAAGCGTAGTAACGTAAAGCATATAATAGTTTTATCTAGTGAAGCACATAAGTTTGAAAACATAGCAATAGCTGGTAATAAAATTAGTGTTGGTGAGGAAATAGATGGTTGGAGGTATTTTAATGATGCTTATCAGGCAGCAACTAAATTCACTGTAGACCAACCAACTAAACCTACAGAGCCTTTGTTGTTATATTTTACCTCAGGGACTACAGATAGGCCTAAGCTTATTATCCACACTCACCAAAGTTATCCTGTGGGGCATTTGTCTACGATGTATTGGTTAGGTATTCAGCAAGGAGATATCCACTGGAATATAAGTGTACCAGGATGGTCTAAGCATTCATGGAGTAATTTGTTTGCTCCTTGGAATGCTGAAGCAACTGTTTTTACTTATAAATATACTCGTTTTAAAGCTAGAGAAGTGCTAAACATATTGGTTCATTATCAAATGACAACTATGTGCGCTCCGCCAACGGTATGGCGCATGCTAATTCAAGAGAATCTTAGTACCTACCCAATAAAAATTAGGGAGCTTTGTAGTGCGGGAGAGCCATTAAATGCAGGTATTATTGAAGAGGTCGAAAAAGCATGGGGAGTGATTATTCGAGATGGTTATGGACAAACAGAAACTACTGCTTTACTAGGTAACCCTCCCGGTCAATTGGTTAAACGAGGTTCGATGGGAAAACCACTTCCTGGATATAAAGTTACCTTATTAGATGAACAAGGTAACGAAGTAAAGCAGGGTAAGGTTGCGGTAACTCTTGATTCTCCACCTCTTGGCTTAATGCTTGGGTATAAGGATTTTAACGCAAAAATAAAAGAGGGCATTGATAATGATCATTATCTTACTGGAGACATCGCAGAGATAGATCAGGAGGGGTATTATACTTATATTGGGCGTGCTGATGATTTGTTTAAAGCATCAGATTATTTGATTAGCCCATTTGAACTTGAAAGTGTTTTAATCAAGCATGATGCTGTTGTCGAAGCAGCCGTTATCCCAACTTTCGACCCGATTCGTTTAGCTGTGCCTAAAGCTTTTATTTTTGCGTTAAAA
>CAZTPH010000217.1:0-1644 GCA_964614705.1 uncultured Coxiellaceae bacterium | reverse complement strand
CTCAAAACTGTTTTTTCAAGATTAATTAATTTTTCTTCGGCTAGATAAAAGGACCTTATTTTATCTTCATAAGATACCTCCATTTTAGCTTCCAGCATCGAACTTTCAAATAGTGCAATCGCAAGCGCACTAAAGATGGTTAAAAATAAGAGCATAGCTATTAAAATAAAGCCATCTTTTTTAAACTTCATCTCTACTTAACTCCTGGATCGCAACTTAATATAAAGTTTTCTGGTCACTAAATTATCGCCTCGCCTCATCTTAAGAGTTATAGCAACTAGCCCAACTCGGCCCCATAATTTATTAAACGTTACTTGTTCGGCTGTTAAATATCTGGTAACCACACCAGCTTCGGCAATACCATAGAGAATATTCATACCCTCAATATCAAAAACTAATTCATCATCATTATCACCATTTTCATCCGTACACATCCGCAGTGCATACTCACTATTATGTGATGATTTTTTCTGAGTAGCCTTGCCAAGATAAAAAGCCCTCTTTTGTAGAGTGTTTTTATCAAGAGTCAAGTCAGAGTTAAGTCTAGCATTAACTACCACGATCACATCGCTATTTTCAGCAACTTTGCCAACTAAATAACGAGGTAAATAACCACTACTACTATATCCATAAATACCAAATTGCTTTGGCTCTTTTTCAAGATATTTAGTTTCAACATTTTTAACAAGCGGTGAGCCAGCCTGCATGATGTTTTGCCATAAGATAAAATCAACTACGCGTAAATTTTCATTAAAATCAGCGCTCTCCTGTTGCCAATGATAGCTCCTTTTTACCCCCAAATAACCACTGATAGCTATGCTTAGTATTAGCAAGCCTAAACACGCACTAATCAGCAACTCTAAAAGAGAAAAACCAAGACTAATGCCTCTTATAACTCTACACATTGACCCTGCCAACATATACTCATTCTGCCATTCTCGCTATAATTGCAAGCACAATTTGGTAGCTCAATTGAACAAAGGTAGTTAATATCACTCAAATTATTATCTAAAAAAATCTTTTCTTTGGCAGCGAGTAGCTCAGCGAAAACATAAACGCGATGAAATGCATTTTCCATCATTTGCAATGATTTTAAGTTGACAGTAATAAAAGCTAAAATAGCGCTTGATAAAATTAAAGAGGCGATTAAAACCTCAATGAGGCCAAAACCACGAAGCAAAGAACACCGATTGATAATAAAAAAAGGGCGCATGATTTACGCCCTTTTGACCAACAAATTAAAACCATCAAAGATTGCGTAAACTTTCCAAATATTTAGTAAAATGCTTGCCCACCTCTGGATGTTGCATTCCATATTCAACGGTAGCTTGTAAATAACCAATTTTACTTCCACAATCATAGCGCTTGCCTAAAAAATGGTATCCATAAATATCTTGGTCTGCCATTAACTTTTCTATCCCATCGGTTAATTGAATTTCGCCAATTGCACCTTTAGAGCCATTATCAATATAGTTAAAGATCTCGTGTGTTAAAATATAGCGACCCACCACAGCAAGGTTAGACGGCGCATCTTTAGCCTTGGGTTTTTCAACAATTGTGGTAGCCCTAGCAAATTTACCTAACTCTAGCTCTTTATTATCAATTCCCACAATACCGTACTTTTCCGTATCGTGATTAGAAACC
>CAZTPH010000216.1:0-1655 GCA_964614705.1 uncultured Coxiellaceae bacterium | reverse complement strand
TAAGAGTACCAATCCACTCATATACTGAGGCATCAAAACTAATAGAAGAAAATTGTAAAACTTTACTCTTAGGGGTTATCTCAAATTCTCGAATAATATGTGTTGCCAAGTTACATACACCATCATGTTCAATCATTACTCCCTTAGGAAGGCCGGTTGTTCCTGAGGTATAAATTACATATGCTAAATGACTATATTGAACTTCAGTAACCAAAGGATCAGGTGATTCATTTTGGTAATCTTGATCATCTAAAATAATAGGTTTTATTTTGGAACAAACAGGGATCAGATTATTCCAAATAGTATACTGAGTTAATATAATATCACTATTTGTATCAGCTAAAATAAATTCGAATCTTTTTTGTGGATAGGTAGGATCAATTGGAACATATGCTCCACCAGCTTTAAGTATCCCTAAAATCCCAATCATCATATCCAAATTTCTTTCAACAACTAATGGGATCATGGTATCCGGAAGCAAATTTCTACCTGTGTGCTTCTTATAAATTTTTTTGATATATCTTGCTAGTTTATTTGATTGAATATCAAGTTCCAAATAAGATAAATTGGTTTTTTGATAACTTAGTGCTATGTTATCGGGAGTCAGGCGCGCTTGTTCAGTAAATAATTGGTGGATGGTTCTATGTATAGGATACCACGAATTAGTTTCGTTCCAATCATAAACAATTTGTTGGTAAGTGGTTTGATCGAGTAGAGTTAAAGTAGTATCGCTTTCTTCTAATCTATCTGGTAGTTGCTGTAATAACAACTCTAATTGATATAATATATTTTTAGCATGTTCAGATGATAAATATTCACCTGCATATTTTAAAACAATATTTAAAGTTTCGTTTTGTTCATATAAATAATGCAAAGTGGATAATCTAATTTTTCAATGCTCTTTTTATAAACCAAAGCAAATTCACTATTAGCCCAATGATCGACAGGATAGTTTTCGAATACAAATAAGCTATGAAAAAGCCTCCTTTTTTCCTTCTGAATTTTAGCTAGAGGTATAAAACTATAATGATTTAATTCTGCTATCAGCTGGTGCAAGATATGCAGCTTTTCTTTTATGCTCCCATCTTGCCATTTAAAAATCAATGGTAAGGTATTAATATACAAACCAACATCTTCTTCTATGCCATCAATAGGAAGGCTACGTCCTCCTATAGTAGTACCAACTGTAGTTTGACTATTACGAGTGTAAATTTGAAGTAGCTTATGCCAAACAAATTGCATAACTACATTTATAGTTATTCCCTCTTGTTTAACCATCTCTTTTAAGCGCAGATAAGTATTACCCGTTATAGATAGTTTTTCTTCATTAGAATTAACAATAATGCTCATCTTGTCTAGGTTAGCATTATTGTCCAACATACAATTTATGTCGTTAATCTCTTCTAATTCTGAAAGCTTCTTTTGCCAATATAAAGCTACAGTTTGATGATGTTTTATATAATATTTTTGCGCTTCTAGATAAACAGAATCATTTTCTATATTAACTCTTTCACCTCGAGATAATTTGGTATATACCCGATGGATGTAAGCAAAAAAATTAGGAGCACTCCAACCATCTAAGATAGCATGGTGATTAGAGATTAAAACCGTATAAAAATTAGTATTATGTTTAAAAAGCTTTATTCTAATTAAAC
>CAZTPH010000215.1:0-1677 GCA_964614705.1 uncultured Coxiellaceae bacterium | reverse complement strand
TATACCCATCCTTCAACTCCTTTTGCTTTAGGTATTTTAAACGCAGCTTTAGACTTACAAACTAATATAGGTGACGATCTACGTAAAATAGTTTATCAACATTCATACCGATTAGTTCAAGAGTTACGTGCCATGAATTTAACCGTAGTAAATAACACCTATTTTCCAATCATCTCTGTGTTGGCCGGAGATACTAAACGCCTAATTCAAACTTCACAAAAACTTTATCAAGATGGAATATTCTTAACTTCATGCCCTTATCCAACTATGCCCAAAGGACAAGAAGCATTACGTGTCACGATTACCGCTAATCATACCCATAACCAAATTGATAGTCTTTTGAACATTTTTAGTAAAATTAAAGATCAATTATCATAAAAGATAACCCTGAGGTAATTAGGTAAAAAGAACTGCCTTCATGCTATAGGATACGCTAATTAAATATCCTAAAGCTAAATACATTTTTTAAAAAACGAACAAACCGATCCCACTTGCTCTCTTTGCTTTCTATACTCATGGTTTCAGTACTAAAATTAAGCTCAGATATATCATCATTTCTAAATCTCATATCACGAACCATTTCATCTTCTAGTTGCCCACCTAATCTTCTGTAACCTTGATCAAAATTTTTGACTGTATTTAACCAATTTATAGTAAGACCAACTGAACTAATAAGATAGCCGACACCTAATCCTAAATTAAACCCTACGGCTGGATTCCAATCATATATATAAGTTAAAACACCACCCGCAACTATTCCTATCCAAGTAGTTCCCATATTAGCAAACAAAGATGCTCCAAATTTCCCCGTACCAACTAATGCTTGAGACATCACATATCTAATAGCTAAAAAAGCATTATTAAAACTAGAAATCAATAATAGTTTATTATTTAGTAATAACTCTAATACCGGCTTACTGTCAGGAAGATTCAAATTAAGAAATGGACTGATAATAGCTCTAGGAAAAGCAACACAAACACCAGCATATATTGCTGGTACTATTAACGAAATACCTATCGCAGCTTTGCCATATTTTGCCACATTTTGCCTTGCAGCTTTAATATTATTGGCAATTAAAGTTTGACTCGATGTAGCGATTGCTGCTGAAGATACTACAATCGCATCTTGATATTGAGACATAACTAACTGTGCTGACATATAAGATCTTCCAAAACTACCAATAAAAAGATTAGTAGAATACATAATACCAATTTCAGAGATCATAACTAACACAATAGTTATTCCTTTACGCATAAGTTTCTTTAAATGATATTTTATTCCATTTCCTTCGATATTTCTTTTAAATAAATTATAGGGAGCAAAAGCTCGCCCTGGCTTACTAAGAGCTTTAAAAACCCCAAAACTAGCAATATTGCTTATTAAACCTCTCATTATAAAGGCACTTGCAGAACCCTTAATCCCTAAAGCACGAAAGCCCCAATGACCTCCTATCAATGGATAACCAACAACAAGATATCCTAAAGCACCACAAGCTTGCGTGATTAGTGGCATATACATCTTTTGGGTACCAAAAGCTATATTCTCCGAAGCCATTTGGACACTATTTAATGGTAATGCATAAACATATAAATCAAAAAACTTCTTAATAAGAGATATAATCTCAGAATCTGAGGTAAGTTTACTAATAACTGGTTTACTAAACATAACAAATGTAA
>CAZTPH010000214.1:0-1690 GCA_964614705.1 uncultured Coxiellaceae bacterium | reverse complement strand
TATAATTAACTTAAGGTTAGGCAATTTTCAGATAAGGTAGCACTTAAGTATGGTGAAGAAACGGTCACTTATAAAGAACTTGATGTTAAAGCCAATCAATTAGCCAGACATCTACAAAATACTGGGATAATGCATGGAGAATTAGTTGGAATTTCATTGGGGATTTCTTTTGATCTGATTATAAGTATTTTGGGAATATTAAAGGCTGGAGCTGGGTACATACCACTTGATCCTTTAAGTCCTAGCGAAAGAGTTTCCTTTATTGAAAAAGACGCCAACCTTAAGTTAATTATAAATAAAGATTTTTTAGAAAAAAACCGAGAAAAAATCGCACAGTTGTCAGGAGATAATTTAGATGTTGATGGTAGAGCAAATGATATTGTTTATGTGATATATACTTCTGGCTCTACCGGAGACCCTAAGGGAGTGATGGTTGAAAATAGAAATTTAGTACGTTTGTTTGCCAATACCAATCATTGGTTCAACTTTACTTCAAAAGATGTTTGGTGTTTGTTTCATTCATATGCATTTGATTTTTCAGTTTGGGAGATGTTTGGAGCTTTATTATATGGTGGAAAGCTAGTGTTGGTTCCTGAATTAACTAGGAAGTCATTCGAATTGTTTTATGATTTGCTAGCCAATGAGCACGTTACTATTTTGAATCAAACTCCAGCAGCATTTAAAGAGCTGATGCAAGTCGATAAGCTACGAGATGTTAATAAGTTGTCATATTTGAGGTTTGTTATCTTTGGTGGAGCAAAATTAGATATTCAGAGTCTAAAGCCATGGTTTGACCAGCATGGTGATGTAAGACCAAAGCTAGTTAATATGTACGGCATTACGGAAACTACGGTTCATGTTACTTACCGAGGACTTACGGTTGCAGATTTACAGACCACAAGCAGCCCAATAGGCGAACCGATTCCTGATCTAAGAATTCATCTTTTAGATAAAAACTTAAAGCCAGTTCCTCGAGGTGGAGTTGGTGAAGTTTATATTGAAGGAGCAGGGGTATCAAGGGGTTATCTAAATCGTCCTGAGTTAACTAGAGAACGTTTTATTGAAGGTCAATTAGCTAATGGTAATAGATTATATAAAACCGGTGATTTAGCAAAATATAACGTTAATATGGAGCTAGAGTATGTAGGTCGTTCAGATACTCAGGTTAAAATTCGTGGTTTTCGTTTAGAACTAGGTGAGATAGAGTCGCGTTTAATAAAACATCCATTGGTAGAACAAGCAATAGTGACACTTTATAAAAATGAGATAACTGAACAACTAATAGCATATGTAATACTTAACAAAAAAGAAGCGGTTAAATTAGCTCAAAATCAAATAAAAGAATGGCATAGTGTTTTTAATGAATATTATGATGGTGGTGTTGAAAATCCAGATTTCAATATCAAAGGTTGGGTAAGTAGTTATACGAGAGAACAAATCCCAGATGAGGAGATGAAAGAATGGGTTGAAAGCACAGTTTCTCGTATTTTAGCGTTAAAACCTCAGAAAGTACTAGAGATAGGTTGTGGAACAGGTTTGTTATTGGCGAGAATTGCTCCTTATTGTCAAGAGTATTATGGGACTGATATGTCTGAGGTGGCACTTAACTTTGTAAAAGAGCAGTTAATAAAAGATAAAAAATGTTTTGAGCATGTTAAACTATTTAAGCAATTTGCTGATAATCCTATTG
>CAZTPH010000213.1:0-1700 GCA_964614705.1 uncultured Coxiellaceae bacterium | reverse complement strand
CTCCCAAAGAACTTCACAGTAACCCATTGATTAGTTAGCAGCTTTAACTAGATCAAATCCCAGCGTTTTTGCACGAAAACTCAGATTCCTTATCATGCGTTCGCGGTATTGTTTTTCATAATAATCCTGCCCAACATCTTTATATGCGGTACCATTTTTAAGCATCATAAAAATAATTACTGCTAGTTTGTGTGCTGTTGCAGTAATAGCTTTTGGCGCACCAAGCCGAGATTTTAAACGACGTAAAAAAGCACCTAGCGCGCTATCACTTCTATGAAGGGTACTAGCAGCCACACGTAAAGCAGATGCGGCATAATTTGCCGTACGTTTGCTTTTTCCGCTTAATCTTTTGCCACCAGATACTTTATTTCCAGGACATAGTCCCAGCCAAGAAGCAAATTGCTTGCTGCTTTTCCAGCGACTTAAATCAAGCCCTATTTCAGAAATGATTTTGAGTGCGCTTGATGCTTCAATTCCTGGTATCTCAGTTAAATCAACGCCAGTTATTCGAATTAAATGCGATTGCGCATCAAATGACAATTTATTTTTACAACGGGATTTCTTTTTTTTAACTGAGCTTTCTTTTTGTTCTGTTAATTTTGTTTCTTTAGCAACAGAGCTATTCTCAAATGCAGATAATTGCTGCTCAATTTTGCAATCACACGCCGACACCTTTTCCATATAGATATCGTACAATTCTACTGCTTGCATTAACGCAAAAACATGCTCATCACGGTAGTTGCCGGTTAACGATTTTTCAATTACCTCTAACGAATTTTTACATCGCAGATCACGATAAGAAGCTAACTTTTTTGAATCTCTCTCTCCCGTAATAATTGCTCGAATTATATGCATTCCTGTATACCCAGTGATATCGTTGATTACATTGTGTAATTGTATATTCATCTGGCTTAGCGCTTTCTGCATATGTTGTATATGGCTCGATGCTTCTTGAATTAACATACTGCGCTGGCGCAAATAAGCTCTCAATGCACAAACTTGCTCATTTGGACGAAAAGCACCATTTAATAATCCATAGGTATGTAGCTGTTGAAGCCATTGGCAATCTAACACATCAGTTTTACGACCACTTACATTCTTGACATGGCGCGCATCTACCAATTTTACTTCAAAACCACGTGACTCTAATAATTCATATAACGGTATCCAATAAACACCGGTAGATTCCATCGCTACCGTCTCTATTCCACAATTATCTAGCCAATTTGCGAGCTCTTGCAAATCAGTTGTAAAGCTCTCAAATTCACGTACACAAACTTCAGCGCAACCTTCTGGAACTGCTACAAAATGAGATTTTGATCCTATATCGATACCAGCAGCCATTTGATTAATATGTTCCAAATGTTTAGGTAGCTTAATTTCACCTTGTGAACACTTTTTCTTTGACTGACGATATGGTTTTTTAGTATTCTCACTCATATCATTTTCTCCTATATTAAATTGAAGGAAATGATATGTTTGTGGAGCAGAGGTTATATTTAGAAAGCTATCTCCCAAACGGGATAACGCGATGATTTGCGTTTCACCAATGATATTGTCGCTAAACCCCTGTAACCACACTTTAGGTCAGGTACGAAACACTAGTGCTAGGCCGGCTTTTGCAACACAAACATACCATTGCTGATTATATCCCGGAAAGTTCTTTACCGATATTTCCCACGTAGTGGGTGGGCCACTTT
>CAZTPH010000212.1:0-1705 GCA_964614705.1 uncultured Coxiellaceae bacterium | reverse complement strand
AATGAACCTCCCCGTGGCAAGCCACGGGGTATCAGATGAGGCGCAATTGCTCAGTTTTTGGATCCTTTCCCTGATCCGCTACGTACTGAATTACTACCCCCCAGTTTCCACCTTCTCCTACCGTAGCAGCATAATATCCATCCAACCAAAATTCTCCTCCCCATAACTCCTTTTTCAATTCCGGATACCTTCTAAATAGTTCTCGAGCTACAATACTCTTAAACTTCCTAACCATTTCGCCTATACTGTATTTCGGATGAAACGAACATAACAAATGGATGTGATTCCTATCACATCCCATCTGTTCAAAATCAACCTCGTAACGCTCACTAATCTCTGACGATATCTTTTTTATCGCCATAACTATTTTTTCGTCCAACAAAGCCTTTCTATACTTTACCGGAAACACAATGTGATAATGAGTTTGGTACACACAATGATTCGCTTTCTTCAAGATCATGCGCGTTAGTTTACACTTGAAAACCTTCGGTTTTCAAACTTTCCGTTAAAGGAACCGCGGCAAGCCGCGGGGAATGCTAGTTTAAATTTTTTAGCTGATTAAAAATTCTGATTGATTAAAAAACAGTCGCGAAAAATAGAGCCTGCTAGTTTGTTATGCAACATGGGATGCTGATGAAATGCTGTCAATAAATCCGTTAAAATAATAACTTTTTCCAGCATTTCAGCTCGAAAACCCGTTGTTTTTGCTAGAGCAAATAATTCTCGTTGGTCAATCCTCATAGATTGGCTCTTCCCATTGTTGATTTATTATTTTTTCAGGAACAATTAAATTCCAACGTTTTATTAAAGTTCCTCCTTGCAATTGATGCCGATTTAAATAATTTGGTTGTTTCGGTAGGTGTCGTTCTAACAATCGCAAATGATATTCTGTTGTCCCTAAGGCCTTTCGCATCTTCTCTAAGAAATAACCAACCTTGACAATTGTTGTGGCTTTTTCTAATAACAATGCATATTTAACAACAATGTCCAAATCCATCACTGTTATTGAATCAATAGAACGGCACACTTCTCCCCATCCTCCAGAACGATTTGGTTGATCTAAAACATCTACAAAAGTTCGTTCTAAACTTGTTACTCTGATATCTAAACCTTGTCGCTTCAGTAATTCAGTCGAAAACATTTCATTTTTATTCTTTTTTAATATAGATGGAAATGAGGTAGCTTCAAATAAATGGCCTTGAAACAAAAAAGTTCGTGAACGTGTATTAGAACAAAAAGTAAAATTGTTAAATACAGTATAAGCAAGACCGTGATATTCCAACGCCGTATGATAAGAAAGTACTGCATCAGAAGTTGCTTTGCCAGAAATTAAATATGGGTCTACTGGATAATTGACTGCTTTTTCTCCAAAAAGCACAGTTGCAAATAAACCTTGCTTGATACGGACAACATGCCCTTGTTTAATATGGTATTGCAATACAGCGTTTTGAGTATTAACGACTGTGGTTCCTCTTTTATCAAGAAAAGCTATAAATTCATCTCGACTAAAAACAGGGTTTTTTGCTAAAAATTCTAATATATTTTTCATGATTACTTTATATAAATACACAAACTTATTAAATAAATTAATATATTTGTGTTATTTGTCAAGCAAATATAATTAGTCGAACCTGAATCATGCTTAATTTTATTGGTGGGCCCACTAGGACTTGAACCTAGGACCAATGGATTATGAGTCCACTGC
>CAZTPH010000211.1:0-1737 GCA_964614705.1 uncultured Coxiellaceae bacterium | reverse complement strand
GACTCAAAATATTCTATTATAGGAAGAGCCTTCTCTATCGTTAGAGCAGGAATAGTCCTTATATCTTGCTCCAAATCAAAGTTTTTTGCTATCAGTTTGTGTATGTAAAGTAGTAAATTGGGCATAAAATCCCTGCGTTCTTCTAGCAAGACAACATCCAACAACATAGCGTATCGCATACAAACAGATAGCACAATTGCTTCTCTATTTTCTATAGGACCTTCTGTTTGTCGCAATCGCTTGGCTATATCTGCAATAAAAATCTTAATGAGTTCACTAGGAATACCGCGTTGCAACAAAACAGGCAGCCGAGCTGCTTCAATTTCTTCGATCTCTTTTTCTAATGGTCCTGTTATACGCTTAAACCTGTTATATAATGATATTTGCGATTCTTTGCTGTTATCCAACAAAATAAGTTCTCTCGTTAGCTGCCAAGCAGATCTGCTCCTAAGTAGTGCATATTGACCCAATAACCGTGTAGGGGATAGCTTCCAATTGTCTGTATCCTGGTCTCTAGATTGTAACAAATTAGCCCATGGACCATAACCATTATCCCAGACTTTCCCAACTCTTTTTATAGAATTGACATCAATTTCAATATCCCTACTCACAAATAATCCCGTCAATAACATTTCCAAATACCTATTGCGAGCGGGTTCCCAAAATAAAGCTATAAGATCATGTATTGGATGTTCGTCTCTACTTGGGTCTTTTTACATAATATCTTCAAGAGGTGAAACAAGAATATTTATTCTATCCGATAAATTTTGTTGTGCTACATAAAGTTGTTCTTTCGTATTAACATAATTAGTAGGTATTCCAGTTCTTATAACTTGATCTGGTTTTATGTCTAGCAAATTGATAATTTCTTCATCATTAGTAGGTAATGAAGTAGCACCCAGCATATATGCGACTTGAGTATCTTTATCGACCAGTCCTACAAGATAACCAGTATTATCAACCACCAGGCTATGCAGATCTTTACCTAAATTAACTATTCTTAGAAGTGGGCGTCTTTGGCCTTCATCATTATATAACATTAACTCTTTTCTATTCGGAAAAATCTCTTCCCTTATGGTCCTTACAGCAGAAAGCCATATATGCAAAGCTCTAAATAGTTTCATTAGTACTGCTCATTTTGTCAGCTAGTTAAACCTGTTTTTGCACTTCTAATCGTTTAATAAACTCTGATGGAGATTCCCAACGACCTGGCGGCTCAGCTTCACAATGAGCATATACAAGACCGCTGTTTTTACATTGATGAAAGCATTCATTTTCATCAGCTACCTCTCCTAATTGTTTTGTTCTGTAGTTAGTAAAACTAAATGTACTAGGAAGACAAGCACACCAACATCCCCCAGCCACAGCAGTTAATATCACATCATTTGCTTGGATTACTTTTTTCATATACTCCTCTATTTTTAGTTAACACCGCAATAACATTCTGTTGCAGTAAGTGTAACAGAATATCGAATATATTTCATTAAGCATCGCTTAATTAAAATAAGCAACTTGTATTCTAGTATCATACCAGTATATTTTTAGTACGTTTTTAGTATGATTTTAACCAGTTGATTTATTTAATCTTCTTTAACAAAATATTCTGCCGTTATTTTTGCCCCTGTTTTTCCCCTGCTACAAAATTATCCATGTTAATAACTTTTAATATGGAGAAATATTAATATGAACACATCAACATTCTTTAATCGCTTAAGTCCTTCTCAAGTAGCGGCAACC
>CAZTPH010000210.1:0-1744 GCA_964614705.1 uncultured Coxiellaceae bacterium | reverse complement strand
AACGCTACATGTTCCAACCGATAATCTAAACCAAGGTAGGCTTTTATCCATGCCAAAATAGTGAAATGGTACGATCGCCATCTTGGCGTTATCTAATAGGTAGTCCATAATATCATCTGCATCTTTAATAACTTTGTTTTGCTTGGTGTTTTTTCCGATGAGATCTATTTTTAGCGAAAGATAAATTGCTCCTTGTGGTTCAATAGCATCAACCGCATACCCGATATTTTTCAAATCTTGGATGGCAGTATAGAAAATATTTAGTCTAGTTAAGATTTCTTTTTTGAATTCAAGTAGAAATTTAGTTACTTGATCATGTTGCTTGAGGTATCTGGCAGTGGCTATTTGTTCTGGTTTGGCAGCCCACGCGCCTAGGTGTGACAACATTGATCTCATTTTTTGGATGATATACTTAGGTCCAAATGCCCAACCTAATCTTACTCCAGTGGCAGCAAAACATTTCGAGATGCCATCTACAAATACTACATAATCTCTTACTTCTGGGTTAAGAGAGATAGGATTAATGTGGCCAGTTTTGTTATGGATCAGTAACCAGTAGATAACATCAAAGAAGATGTAGATTGGTTTTTGCTGGTTATTAATTCTCAGCTTATTTTCTGCAACTACTAAATCTAAAATCTCTTGCAATTGCTGTTTACTGAATATGGTGCCGCTCGGGTTAAGCGGAGAATTAAGATTTATCAAAACTATCTCTTTAATGTACGGTTTGATATCTTGCGCTGTGATTAAAAAGTTGTTTTCAGCTTTAGCTCTCAGGGTAATGGCGCTAGCATTACCCAGGTAGATAAAATGTTGAGTATTCCAAGATGGGGCGGTGTAGATGACTTTTTCTCCAGGGTCTACCAGAGTTTTAAAAAGCAGGTAGATTAGAGGTCTTGCTCCGCTAGTGACGACAATTTCATCAGTTTTGTAGTCAAAATTGCCGCGTAGCTTGATATGTTGAGAGATGCTCTCTAATAGATCTTTCATCCCGCCGACAAATGGATAGTTGGTATGTCTTTCTTGGTAGGCTTTAGTTATTTCTGTTTCTAATTGTTTAGGAATGGGAAAGACGTTAGGGGCAAAATCACCTAGTGTAAAATTAAAAATTTTTTCTCCGAGCGCTCTCTTCTCTTCGACTTTTTCTGATAATTTGCTGATAGACAGTGAGCTTATACCCTCAGCAAGTTTCGATAATTTATTGTTTGTCATATTTTAAAAATATTCAGTTATCTGTGCGTATGCATATACTAAACCTAAAAGATGGTAAAATCGAGTAGGTTAGTGGGGTGGTAATAAAGTGGTGTATAAACAAATAGTTGAGTTTTTAGTGCATTTTGTTTGAGTTTAAACTAGAATTAGCTACAATGACTACAGGGGGTCTAGAAAGATACTTTTACTGGGTACCGTAAGATGTAGTAGTTAGTTAGGATTTAGTGTTGGCAAAATTCTATTAAGGTTTATTGATAAAGTGATTTAGGAATGATCTTATATAAAAACATGGTGTTTGGGAGATTTTTATACCACCTGGCGCTGCTTGTTTCTTTGCTTTTGCCCACGATTACTTCTGCAGCTTCATTAGTTAGCAAAACTTCCAACGTTATAGATAGTAATAAATTATTTGCTCAAGAATCTAAATATAAACCCTATTTAGAGATAGGTGGTGCAAAATACTTTAACCAAAATTCTAATGTAGCCGGTATTTATGACCTATTTATTCCACTTACGCAAAGCGAAGATCAAC
>CAZTPH010000209.1:0-1750 GCA_964614705.1 uncultured Coxiellaceae bacterium | reverse complement strand
GGCAAAATAACAATAACGAAGGATGACAAACCGCAAAGTGGTGTGGGTTAAAAGGGCACTTTTGCGATATTTGCCCTGTAGTGGCTGGAATACTCCGAAGGAGTGTGATATCTATCTACTCGGGGTGAGCGAACCGCTAGGTGGTGAAGGTGTCCCCGAGTGGATAGACTGAAAAAAAGCTCCCTGAAAGAGGGCAATATTATTATGCTGAAGTTACTTATGTTTAGATTTATGAAATTAATTATTAGAATATTACTGATTGTTTTGCTAGTTATACTATTTGCTCATTTTATCTCAGATTCGCTAATCTTTATTCCCCCTCCGCCAAATTATCAGGAGTCTAAAGCCATTGTCTATCTGCCAATTGGTAAAGATCAAAAGATCGCTGCTTACTATTTACCAAATAAAAATAGTAAATATACGATATTAGTTAGCCATGGCAATGCAGAGGATATTGGAACGATGATGAATTTTTTACATCAGTTGAGAGACCATGGTTATTCAGTATTAGTTTATGATTATCCTGGTTATGGTTTAAGTAGTGGCAGGCCAAGCGAGAAGGGTAGTTATCTTGCAGTTAGCGCAGCTTATGAATATTTGACTAAACGCCTGATGGTTGATCCGGCAAGAATTATCTCTTATGGCCATTCGTTGGGCGCAGCTTTAGCATTAGATTTAGCGGTAAAAAAGCCGGTAGGAGGAGTAATTTTACAGAGTCCATTTGTTAGCGCTTATCGGGTACTAACTAAATTTCCTCTCATTCCGTGGGATAAATTCCATAATTTATCAAAGGTTAAAAAACTTACCACTCCTTTGCTAGTTATTCATGGTACCGAAGATAATCTCGTGCCCTTTTGGCATGGTAAGAAACTTTATGATAGCGCACATACCACTAAAGAGTTCTTAAGCGTGCAAAATGCTGGTCATAATGATATAGTTGCCGTAGCGGGCAGCGATTATTGGCAAGTTTTTTCAACGTTTATTACTAAGAATTTATGTATATGAATGATAAAAAACCGATATTGTTAAGTGGTATTCAGCCTTCAGGTGGTTTGACACTCGGCAACTATCTTGGAGCATTAAAAAACTTTGTTACTTTGCAAAATAGTTATAACTGTTTTTTTCTATTAGTTGATTTGCATACTATTACCGTGCGCCAAGATGTTAAATTATTTGGCTCGCAATGTTATGATGCTTTAGCTATCTATTTGGCTTCGGGTCTTGATCCCAAATCCCATCATCTGTTTTTACAATCGCACATCTATGAACATACTCAACTTGCTTGGATTTTGAGTTGCTATAGTTATATGGGCGAATTAAATCGCATGACTCAGTTTAAAGATAAATCGAAAAAATACGCTACTAATATCAATGTGGGCTTATTTACCTATCCTATTTTAATGGCTGCAGACATTTTACTTTATCAAACTAATTTAGTTCCGGTAGGTGCTGATCAAAAGCAGCATTTGGAATTAGCGCGCGATTTGGCGATAAGATTTAATACAACTTATGGTGAAACTTTCGCTATTCCTGAAATCTACCAGCCGCCAGTTGGTGCGCGAATCATGTCCCTACAAGATCCACTGAAAAAAATGTCGAAATCTGAGGGTGGGTTAGGTACCATATTTTTGCTTGATAAGCCGGAAGAAATTAGTAATAAATTTAAGCGTGCGGTTACAGACTCCGGGAGTGAAATTTACTTTGATCCGAAAAATAAACCTGGAATATCTAATT
Organism: uncultured Coxiellaceae bacterium; assembly: GCA_964614705.1. GTDB lineage: Bacteria > Pseudomonadota > Gammaproteobacteria > UBA9339 > UBA9339 > CAZTPH01. Next base: position 16 of record CAZTPH010000209.1, on the reverse strand, counting down.
TGTTAACCATTTTGGC
>CAZTPH010000208.1:0-1781 GCA_964614705.1 uncultured Coxiellaceae bacterium | reverse complement strand
TTTACCTGATCTAAATAAATTGGCACAACCCAAGAATAAGCCCCACTAGTAATTTTTCTCAAAGAATTAGTGAACGATAATACCTTAACTGTAGTACTCTTCCCCATTCCAGCATCATGCGAAACCAGAATATGTTTACCAAAAAAATCGCGTTCTATTATAGCCTGCTGCCATCCTTCACTTGAATACTTCTCCTTTCGTTGCATTACATTTTTTTTAGTGTTCTTTTTGATTTTAATAATACGAGCACTTGTTTTATCAACATCTGAAACCCATAAAACAAGGTCTGTAAGTGACAACAAACTCTCTATAAAACTTTTAGAATCAGTTATTACAACGAATTTTTTTTTCTTACTTAGTTTTTCTTTTTGATCCGTCAAGACCGAATCATCTAATGCACGAACATCACTGATCAATGTTTTGCTCTTGCTTAAAAGTGTATTGAAGTCAAACCCAGATTTCTCATCATATATAACAGACCTACCAAATTTCCCTGGTTTAAAACTTTTTAAATTCATCCATTTGCTACTAATGGTAACTTCAGGTGACACATAAATATCATCACCGATTTTCTGTTTCTGAGCAGGTTCATTTTTCACTATAAACCTATCTCCATTTTTGATATCGAGCAAATATTTTGGATTACGTAAAATCGTTCCCAAACCAAAATCATCTTCTGGTGAAAGAAGATCTTTTAGCTGTCCGTAGAAATTACCAAACTGCAAATAAAAATCACGGAATCTTTTATAATCATTATCACCCTTATTTTCAGATAACATACGATAAATTTGATCATCGGTCAGTGGTTCGCATCTAATAGATCTATATTGCACGTTACCTAAATAATCGCTTATAACTCGATTGCTATTCACACTGCTACAAATCAAAACAAGTTTTTTACTTCCAAAAATAGCCGTTTCAATAAGCTGCCTCAAAACACCATTATCAAAATCTTTATTAACATCATCTACTACAAGTAACCCTAACTTTTCTTTGAACGTACTAACATCATGGTCATAAAGTTTATTAAGGTAAATACATGCGTATTTATCTTCTTTAATATCCCCGCGAATAATCAAATTATTTTTGATCCAGCTAATAACCGTGAAAGATTTAGGTGGTAGACCGGTAGCTTTCCCATCCGGCCCCCAGTTCCAACCCATCGTGCCCAACTAAGGCAATAGGCTGACGATCAGACATTACTCTGGTTGCTTTAGGCAACATAATCATTCGCTCTGCTTCATAAATTTAGAAAAGCTGATGACAAATTTTAACCTTAGGAGATGGAAATGCTTTGAGAAACAAACTGAATTGCTTCCAGTTCAAGCTTTTCTTCTGGCTCCTACGATTTATCCATTTAAAGAAAATATGCGTAGCCTGACAGACAAATTTATTTACGCTATCCAAGTTGAGCGATATACCATAGTACTGTATATGTCCTCTCAACTTAGAATTAAATGTATCCCATAGCGGGCGAAGCTTGTATTTACACCTGTTGGTCTTGCACCAATGTTTGACATTCCTCAACTTTGAGTAATATCTTTTCTTTGATGTTTTGGCCACCACGTGAATACTCCCTATCCGTGACCTTCTGATGTAGAAAGTAAAACCCAAATAGTCGAAGGTGCCTTGTTTAATGCGCGGAAATTTTCGTTTATTAAACTCAACCACCTTCGTTTTCTCTTCGTTTAATTGCAAACCAAATTTCGTTAGTCTGCCCTTAAGCGCTTTTAATACCTTAATCGCATCACTTCTGTAATAGCAACACAAGACTTGATCGT
>CAZTPH010000207.1:0-1794 GCA_964614705.1 uncultured Coxiellaceae bacterium | reverse complement strand
TATATCGATAATGTACCGGTAAGTCCCGGTTGTTGGAAATATAGAGTTACTTATGAGTGTAGAGAAACAAGTGATAATAATTGTCAGCTATTAAGAGAAGCTGGTTGTTCTCAACTATCAGCTAGCTGTAAGACGATGCTTAATGGTTCCTGCGTTGTTCAAGATGAAGTTTATAATTGTCCAGTTAAAAAATGCGAGCAAGTAAACAATATTCAATGTGCTAAAAGTGCTAAAAAAGGTATTTTTTGTAAAGATGGAGTTTGTGCTGAAACTGACGATAAGAAGAACCATAATTTTGAGCAGTCGGCAGCTTCTTTAGCTGCTTTAGCGGCTGCGGCTAAAGATGTAAAGGCGCAAAATTCCGAAAATCCTATTATTTTCGCCGGTAAAGCACTTGAATGTTCTAAAAATATGTTAGGAGCTAAAAATTGTTGCAATCTCAGAGGGACTGGTTGGGCGGAAGGGATATTTTTAAAATGTGATTGTGAGGAAAGGGAATTAGGAATGGCTAAAGTATCAGGTAGAGCTATCTATGTGGGTGAATATTGTTATAACTCTATTGGTCCATTTTGTAGTTCATATCATGAAGTTTATTGTGTCTTTGATTCTAAGATAGCTAAGATAGTTCAGCAAGAAGGGCGAGGTAAGCAGCTAGGGATAGGATTTGGTTATGTGGGTGGGGACGATTCTTATCCTGATTGTCGTGGGGTAACTAAAGAGGAATTAGCTAAGATGAAATTTGATCAAATGGATTTTAGTGAGTTTGCAAGTGATCTTACCAAGAGAATTCAAGGGCAACTATCCAAAGGGCAATTATTGGAGCAAAAAGTCAAAAATTATGACAAAAATTCTGACAAAAAATATAACTATGAAGATTTAAAAGATAAGACTTTAAACATCCAAAACAAAAGCAAAATTGAGCAAGAAACTGATGTTGGTTTAAAGGCTGCAGAACGAGTTAAAGATTTTTATGGCAATAGTATTAAGAATATTAAAAATAGCAATAAATAGTTTTAGCCATTTTTTTAGCCATTTTATTTTACTTGGTATGTTTTTGTGGCTGGTTTTTGCTAGAGGATTAGCTAGTGATCTAAGCATTGATAGTAATAGTGAAAGTAAAAGTAAAAATAAAAATGAAAGTGAGAGATTACAACTGCATGATACCAAAGTAGCTATAGATATAAAGCCAGCTATTGGCTGGCATTGGTATAACGAAATATACCAGAAAGAAGTTAAAAATGAAGAAGATAAAAAAGCTAAAAAAAACGAAAAAAATGAAAACTCGGCAGCGGAGCAGATGTTAATGTTACGTAAAGTCGTACAAGAAGCTAAAGCGAAAGCTATTTTAGACCCTACTGTAGAGAATATGAAAGAATATTTGATCTTACAAAATTTTGTTACTAGCCAAGCAGCTTTATTTACTCAAGTTTGGAAAAAAACCCTGCTTGAGTATCCAGAGCTCGATTACTCTATTTTGCATCCCACCCAAAATAGTGCTCAGCATATAATCTATAGCGAAATAGGTAAAAAAGAGGATGAAGCGATAAGATTCTTTGGTAAGAGATACGGTCTATTTTTCTTTTACCGGGGTAATAACCCATTAGATTTAGCGCTTGCCCCTATGATCGCATCTTTTGCTCAAGAGCATGGATTAGCTTTGATCCCGATATCTATAGATGGTAAACGATCATCAGCATTTATTTCAAGCCAGTTAGATCAAGGTCAGGCAGGTAGGCTAGGAATTAGTTATTTTCCAGCTTTGATTTTAGTTAATCCGCAGAGTCAAAAGGTAGT
>CAZTPH010000206.1:0-1821 GCA_964614705.1 uncultured Coxiellaceae bacterium | reverse complement strand
ACCTCTATCATCTGTGATAAACAACTTTTACCATTACCACTATTAATCAAATCATCAGCTAGCAACACTGCAAATGGCTCGTTACCAATAATATCTTTTGCACACCAAACCGCATGCCCCAACCCCAAAGGATTAGGCTGTCTAATATAAACACAAGATACCCCAGCTGGTATGATATTACGCACAACTTCTAACCACTCGTTTTTACCTGCTTCAGCCAGTTTTGCCTCAAGTTCAAAGTTAGAATCAAAGTGATTTTCAATTGCATGTTTGCTTGAGCTAGTAATAAATATGAGCTGCTCAATCCCGGCATTTATCGCCTCCTCTACAGCATATTGAATCAAAGGCTTATCTACAATTGGCAGCATCTCCTTGGGGTTAGCTTTAGTGACCGGTAAAAATCTAGTACCCAAACCAGCCACTGGAAAAACCGCCTTTCTAATCTTTATTGTCTTCATTTATCATTCCTAAAAATAAACAATTACCATTGGCTAAAAATACCACAAAGTGTCTCCAAAAACCAAAATTAAAATTTTCTTATATAAATCAAAGAAAAAGTTTCATGGTAAACTAGCAATTATACTTAGATTATGCTAATAGAGTCATTTCATAACATGAGCTACAACTCCAAAACACCGGCCACCAAACTAGTAACCATTGGCATAATTTTAGCTATAGTCGCTGCTTTTTGTAACACCATAATGAATATGCTAATTAAATTAATTGCCAACAACACCACAGAAAGCATGGTAGTTTTTTTTCGTTTTTTAATCAGCACCATCTGGGTAGTCTTGATTCTTACTTATAAGTATTTGCAAGGCAAAAAAATTGTATTAAAAACAAAACATATTGGAATTCATGTTGTAAGAGCCATCTGCACAGTACTGGCTATGTTTTCTGCTTATTACGCTCTAAAATATAGTTCACTGGTAAATGTAATGTCTTTGATAATGACTTATACTATCTTCATACCCATCATCAGTTTTATCTTCTTTGGCACTAAAACAGGAGTAAAAAGCTGGATAGCAATATTAGTAGGATTTTCAGGAATAGTTTTTATCTTACAACCAAGCGCAAAAGATTTTAACCCGATCTCATTAATAGCTTTAATATCAGGACTGTCAATAGCAGCTTCAATTTTAGGGGTACATGAATTATCTAAAGATGACAAACCATATACCATCATGGCCTACTACTTCCCTTTGACCCTAATTTTAAGCTCGTTTTTTGTAGTTTTACACTGGCAAACACCAGATCAAACAACCTTAATTATCTTAATTGCAGTTGGAGTTATAGGCACCATCTACCAAGATCTGCTGACTAGAACCATGATCTATCTACCACCCAAAACCGTCTCACCGATCTTATATTTCAGCGTGGTCTTTAGTGGTATTTTTGATTTTATCTTTTGGCAACATACGCAAAATCAATTTTTTGTGATTGGCAGCATCTTGGTAACTTTAGGCGCGGTTTTGGCGGTTAGACATACTGGTAAATTTAACAACAAAATTTATCCCACCAATGTATAGGTGGCTTAGGTGGTTTAGACACTGTTAATGATGGACACGCGCCCTTCTGCCCCATCCCCCAAAACCATGCAGTACTTCCAATCTGATTGCAACATACATCGATACAGGTTTTTCTATCAATGCCTGTTCCTTGATAAGCATCTCTATCGATATAATCACTAAGTAAACCACTAGCAGTTAAACCATTACCGCTTATAAGGGTGTCGCTATGCTCCGAAGGAGCTAGATAACTATAGCCCATGGGTTGTGATATAGAATGGAATTAAAACCCTGAAAGGGTTTGATAAAATTT
>CAZTPH010000205.1:0-1823 GCA_964614705.1 uncultured Coxiellaceae bacterium | reverse complement strand
TGTAAATATAGGGTTAACAGAGTTATAAGTAGAGGTAGAATTACCTCCATTCTTAATAACTCCCTCAAGTTCTAAGATCTTACCTTGTAGCTCGGCTAGAGCTACCTGATGATCATCTGCATCATTTTGACCTTTAGCATCTAAAGATTGCTGTAAAATATCTAATTGATCACTGATATTGCCTAACTTATCAGTTAACTCCTTAATCTCTCGTTGCTGAACTTCTAAAGCTTGTTTGGATGCATCTTGGGTAAATTGAGCATCATTGATACCATCTAACTTAGCCATGGTTTTGGTTGATTCCTGATCAAGACCAAAACCTTGCTTATGACCTTTATCTGGATGGATAAAAAACCAACCAATAAAGACCAATATTGCTACTCCAACCAATACCAACATAGCCATCTTTTTTTGCGCTTTCTTTGCTAACTCATTGATGTTTTTTATCATTGCCATCTTTCTGCTCGACTAACTAATAATTACTGTTAACTGACTAATAACTAGTTAAACAACTAGCCACTGACTATTTGATACAACAATATCTCACTACCTGGTCGTAATTTATCTTGCGATAGAGCTACTGCTCTTACTCCCCTACGGTAAAAATATTCAGGTCTAAGCGTAAGCTCTCTTCTGCTTTTGTTCTTAACTCTTGCCACCATCCCAGATAAATAGGTGCCACTATAAAAAGCGATTGGCTCAATCTCAGCTAAACCATAAAAATCACCTTTCTTGATCGCATAGGCCTCTTTACCACTCTTATCTTGCATTCCTAACGCTTTCAGGTTTTCTAAATTGCTATATGAATATTCATCTGATTCCTCATTACTAATCATAATCTTCATTAGATTAATCAGACTCTTTTGATACCCATCTAACTCGGCAAGATAATCAAAATTCGCTGGACGAGTTGGAGTTAAAATAAGATTTTTACCAAATATTGATTTTGGAGTTACTAATAAAGAAAGACTTCTACCTTTAAGCGTTGAGATAAAAATAGTAAAGTTACCATCACCAGATACACTAATATAGATAGCGCCATTAGGATCATTCTTGGCCACATATAATCCAGCAGGGCCATTAACCGCTTTTATCTTATCTTCCTTAATCACAATCCGATTAACATCTCGATTACTTAAAATAACCTTGATTTGAACATTATCTGAAAATGGTATTTCGCCATTATTAGACTCAATACTATTTGTTATGCTCTTTACCTGACTTATCTGACCTGTTTGAGTAGCACCTTTGCTACTTAATGGTCTAGATTTAGGCTTAGATTTAGAGACAACGGTGGGTTTTTTGGATTTAGTGCTACTGCTTTCAATTGGAGTTTGACCTTTATTACGCTCACATTGCTGCTTACATTCCTCTAACTTATCTGAATTATTATTGTTTTGGTTATTTTCTATTCTTGGGATTTTTTCATTATACTGTGCATCAGCCGCTACTTGATTATTCACCACTTTTGTAATTTCATTATCTGTTTGGCTTGGTGTTGTGATATCAATAGCGGCTGTTACACTGGGACGAATCGCTTGCTTTTCTTCTTTTACCTCTTTTACTTGTTTTGCTTTTTTTACCGGCTTTGCTGGCTTTATTTCTTTTTCTTGATTTGCTTGGTTTTCTGGATTTTCTTCTCTTTGCTTATCCTCAATATTTTTTAGAATTGCTAGCTTTTCATCTGGGCCTGATTGCTTTGATGCCTTTAGCTTCTCTACATCATCAGTTACTAGCTTTTGTTCTTGAGGATTAATAAAAGCTGCATTGGACTTTAATGAAGATGCCTCAGCTGAAACTAAAAAAAACAACATAAATATAAT
>CAZTPH010000204.1:0-1828 GCA_964614705.1 uncultured Coxiellaceae bacterium | reverse complement strand
ATATCGGCAATCAAGATGCAGTTGAACATTTGATCAAAAACATTGAAAATCTATCTGGAATATTTCATTGTGCCGCGGTTTTCGATGATGGACTAATAGAAAATATGGACGAAAAACGTTATCAAAATGTTCTATATCCAAAAGTACTTGGGGCTATTAACTTACATAATGCTACTAAACACTTACCATTAGACTATTTTGTTTTGATATCTTCTTTATCTTCTCTCGAGGGAAACAAAGGACAAGCTAACTATATTGCAGCAAACTCATTCTTAGATCAATTCGCATATTACCGCCGAATGAATAATTTACCAGCTACCACAGTAAATTTAGGCGCACTAACTATAGGCATTACTAAAGATAATGAAGAATTAGTTAAGCACATAGAAAGGCTGGGACTAATATTAATGTCGCCAGAATTGGCCATCAAAGGTCTAGAGGCAGCACTAACTAACAATGTTACTCAACTTGGTATTTTCGATATGGCTTGGAAGCAATACTCTAAAATGCACCCCAAAGTCATGAGATATTCTAGATTTGGCATCTTAGTAAAAGAAAAACTCAAACATTTAAAAGAAGATGGGGAAGACAAATCAAAGGTGGTTAATGATCTTCTGCAAATGAAACAAAGTGAAAGGATAGATTTTTTAGTGAAGTTTATTCAGGGAAAAGTAGCTAAGATATTGAGTATAGATGGCAATAAAATTGATAAAGAAACCAATATTCATCGGGTAGGATTTGATTCCCTAAAAATCATGGATTTGTATAATACCATCCTATTTTACTTTGATATTGAACTAAAAATGATTGAGATCATGCAAAAGATGTCAGTAGAAGAATTGGGACATTTGATATTAAATAGAGTACTGGCTAAATGGAACAATTGTTAACTGCTAAAGTACTAGATATGTTTATGGTTAAATATTACAGCCTTTATTCTGGCTTAGTAAAATTAACTGATAGCGACTTATTACCTTATACCGAAAAGATATTGAGCTACTATATACATAATGTTTCTAGTGACTTAACTAAGGGCGTTGATAGCCTAGCAAAAATATCTTTTGATTACATCAAATACCAAATTAAGTTTGTGAAAACTAAAAAGTATCATCAAATTCTTGCTAGCGTAATAGAACAAGAATTGTACAATTCCGAAAAAATGGAAGAGTATTACTTAGATGGTCTATTTCTCAGTTATGCTTTGTGGCCAAATCATATCAAAATCTATCGTTATTTTGTCAATCAATTCCTGCCTCAGCAAAAACAAGATAATGGATTTCTTGAGCTAGGTGTGGGTCATGGATTGATGTCCTTAACCATCCTAGATAAATTACCACAATCTCAGTATCACGGTGTAGACGTTAGCAGATTTTCCATCAAGTTTACATCGAAACTACTTGCTACTGCAGGCATCGAAAAAAACAGATTTTCTTTGAATATTGGGAACGTTGCAAATATTGATTTAACAAATGATCAATCATTTCTAAGTGGCATTTGCTGTGAAGTATTGGAACATGTTGAAAACCCAAACTTAATCTTGTCTTTTTTTTACCGTAACCTAAAAGATAATGCAAAACTATTTGTAACCACCGTGATAAACATTGCTGCTGAAGATCATATTTATCTATTTAGAAATGTTGATGAAATTCATCAATTGTTTAAAAGAAATAATTTTCTAATTGAAAGTGAAGAGATCTTTAATTTAAAAACATTTTCGGAAGACTGTTATTCAGCCAATTATGCCGCGATCTTAACTAAAATCTAATGAAAAGATCTCGCCTAAATGCTCGCTATCTTACTGGAAAAACCTTTTAAACAATTGATGAAT
>CAZTPH010000203.1:0-1832 GCA_964614705.1 uncultured Coxiellaceae bacterium | reverse complement strand
AGTAACTCTTAACATACACCTTATCATTATTACTCAAGAATATCTCATTATTGGAATCCAACAATTTGTACTCTAACCTCTCCGACTGATGCGCAGCTAGAGAAAGTATAGAACAAAATAGTATGTCTTCCAGTATAATATATTTTTTTTCGCAACGTTTTTTTACTAAAAAATAAATAATCTCAATAAAAGCTGCTGCGGGAAATATTGGATGCCCTAATAAAGCATGTTCCATCAAATAAGCAGTTTTCACATCCTTCAGATTATTCAATTCAATGACATCAACATTTTCTGGACGATAAAGTTTAATCAAAGGATGAACAATAGAGTTTCTAGGTATTAAACATTCTGGCCAATATACTTGCCTTTGAAAGGCATAAGTAGGAATGGTTAATTTTTTTCTACTTTGTTTGTCATATAGTTTTGCCCAGACAATATCTTTTCCTGCCATATATAAACTTGCTATTACCTTACAAAAAGTAATCCACTCAGAATTTTTTCCATCTAAACAAGGCAACCATAGGTCAATATTGCTATCATCACGTCCAGATATAAAACTTTTACTTTGCTGAGTCAAAATAGGAGCAGGCCCTATTTCTATATAACAATCACAACCATCTTTTGCTATTGTTTGCATCCCCTCTTGAAACAACACCGCTCTACGAACATGCTGACACCAATAATCATCATTAATATTAGTTAGTGCATGACCATAAACATTGGAAATAAATTTATATTTAGGTGGAGCATAAATAACAGATTGGGCTATAACCTTAAACTCATCTAACATTGGCTCCATCAAATAAGAATGAAAAGCATGAGAAACACTTAATTTTTTACTTTGAATATTTGCTTCAGCCAAAAACTCATTAAACTTAATCAAATCTTGATCTAATCCAGAAATTACTGTTTGTCTTGGACTATTACTAGCTGCGATATCAATAATGGCTTGCGGATTTTGCGCACTAAATTCAGAGATTTTTATGGATAGCTTATGACTATTTTCTTTTACAGCATACATGCTACCACCTATTGGCAATGCTTGCATCAATTTAGCACGATAACAAACCAACATTAATGCGTCTTCTAAGGAGATCACCTCAGAAATTGTCGCTGCAACATACTCTCCTATACTATGACCGATAACAATATCTGGTTCAATACCTAATGCAATAATAGTTTTGGCTAATGAATACTCAAAAGCAAAAACAGCAGGCTGAGTATATTTAGTTTGATTAATTATTTCATTGGGCATAAAAAGAATATTTTTGAGCGAAACATCTAAATATCTCTCAAGTATTTTTTCACACTTATTTAATTCAACCTTAAAAACCTCACTATATTTATATAGTTCTCTGCCCATACCAATATATTGTGCACCTTGACCAGTAAACAAAAAAGTAATTTTTTTGATACTACTACACTGATAATCTTTACTCTCCGACAGTTTTTCATTTAATAATTCTAGACAATGTTCTCTGTCTTTAGCAACCAAAGCTAATCGATTATTGATAAAATGTGCCCTACCAATATTGGTCGTATAAGCAAAATCAGCGATATTAATCAATAAATTTTCCTTAAGAAATTCTCGATATAATAAAATTATTTCTTGCAAAGCTTGCTGGTCCTTGGCAGTCAGAGTAACAATAGCACAAGATGGAGTAAAACTATTTTTAACATCAAAATCCTCTTTAATATCCTCAAGTAAAATATGTACATTAGTGCCACTAAATCCGAAAGCACTTACTCCAGCAATTTTCTGTTTATCTACTTGATGCTGCCATTTAATGTTCTCTAGTGGAATTAATATTTCTTGATTATTGATATCTAGC
>CAZTPH010000202.1:0-1844 GCA_964614705.1 uncultured Coxiellaceae bacterium | reverse complement strand
AGCTCAATCCAGAAAAAATAGGTTATCTCGAAACACATGGAACAGGTACAGAACTTGGTGATGCTATTGAAATGGAAGCAATAACTAACACCTATGGGAGAAGGAATGTTGATAAGAAACTTATACTGGGAGCTGTAAAAACAAATATTGGTCATTTAGAAGCTGCGGCTGGAGTTGCAGGTCTTCTAAAAACTATATTAGTACTGAAATATGGTAAGGCTCCAAAAAATATAAATTTTCAAACGCTAAATCCTAAATTGAATTTTGATCCAGCTAGGTTTTTATTACCCCAAGATACGATTAATGTTTCTGCTGAGAAAAACGGGGCAATTTATGGTGCGGTAAGTTCATTTGGTTTGAGTGGTATAAATGCCCATATGGTGTTGGGTAATTTAATGAGCATCCCTGCTGCTGTTAAGAAATGGATTAAATTACCAGTAAAATCAGATCAAGTAAGTATCGGAAAACCATTGGTGTTGGCTATCTCTTCGACTAATCAAGCTACTTTGATTGAGAATTATAAGCGCTATCTCGAGTTTATTAAAAATAGTGACTCTTCTAGGTTTGGAGACATCGCATATAGTAGTTTGACTGCCAGATCACATTTTAATTATAGGGCTGTATTTGTAGCAGAGACAAAAAATAAAATAATTACACAATTAGAAAATGCGGTTTCGCAAAAAAATGTTTACGCATTTAAGGACAGGCAAGATTTTCTTGTATTGTTTGTGTTTTCTGGATTGCAAGAAATAGCTTGGGATTTGGCTAAAGAGTTATATTTGAATGAGCCAATATTTCAGAACGAGATCCAGGAATGTTCAGAGGTTATCCGCTCACTTTTAGGAATTAGTTTAATTGATATATTACACCAAGATATCGAGACGAAGTTAGATAATGATTTAGTGTTAAAAATAATGACTGTTTTTGCTGTGGAGTACTCTTTTGCCAGGTTGCTAGTTTCTTGGGGGATTGTTCCTGATGTTGTGCTTGGTTATGGTTTAGGAGAGTTTACTTCAGCTTGTTTAGCAAAAGTTATCACTATAGCAGAAGCGGTGCAAATGTTAGCGTCGTATTCTCGCTTGTTGGAAAAAGATGCTAGAGGCTTCTATGCGCAGTTAGATCGATCGTATATAAGTGTTCTTAAAAATGACTTTAAAAATATTAAATGTAATAAACCACAAATAGCTTATTTATCAAGTTTAACTGGCGAATGGCTTAATGACGAAAATTTGAATTCTGATTATTTCGTTGAACAGCTTTTCTCTTCTGCAAAAATTTCTCTTGCTCTAGAATCTTTATTTGAATCTGGTATAGATTACTTTATTTTTGATCTAGCTAGTACTGACCATGTTGGTGATTTAATTGAACAATATATCAATAAAAATAACTTCGGTTCTCAAATATATAAACTGTTCTCTGATAAACATTATGGATCAAGTTTGAGAGTATCCATTGCGGCCTCACTTGCTCGTTACTGGATGGATAGTGGAAAGGTTGATTGGCAAGCGTATTATTCGAATGTTCAAGTAAAGAAAACTTCATTGCCCCATAATATCTTGGATGAAAAAAGATATTGGAATGATTATGTTAACTTTAATATCAAACCACCTAAGAGATTTGAAGTTGATAAAATAAGCAGATTGCCCTTGGCAGAATGGTTCTATAAGCCTTCTTGGCGGCAGTATTCATTTAGTGCCGGCAAACATAGCGATCAGCAAAATTACCTTTTTTTCATTGATGATTATTGTTTAACAAACGACATTTTAAAAAGATTAGTTGGTTATAGCCATCGTGTAATTGTTGTGCAGCCAGGGGATTCATATAAGTATGATGAAGTAAACGAA
>CAZTPH010000201.1:0-1856 GCA_964614705.1 uncultured Coxiellaceae bacterium | reverse complement strand
TTGAGAATATCAACCAAAGAGACAATAGAACCTGGCGTCATCCTAATAACGATGAACTAAAAACAACATTAATCCAAAAAGTAGTTGGTGATGATGAAAAAAGATTAGGGGAATTTTGGATGGATTTGCTTAAAAATGGCGATGGTAAGTTAAGAGAAGAGTCCTATAAATGTTTTACTCCACATCAACAAGAGGTGCTCAATAACTTTTTGGAACGGCAAGTACAGGATATCAGTGACAAGATCGAAAGTTTAAATCAAACCAAAAAAGAGGATAAAATCAAGCATGCTCTTTATGGTACACAGATTGAAGGTTTAAGAGAATCTTTGGGAGTTTTAAATAATTTAAATGAGCGCGCTGGACAAGAACCTGAAAATGAGAGTGATAGAGAGATAAAACAAAAAAGCCAAATGGGCTATAGTCTTAGTTAAAATAACTATAGTAAATTTATACAGTAAAATCCCTGTGTATTATTTTATACGATATTTGGTATAATGTACCAATTTTAGAAATAGTTTTCTTGCAGATGTAAACAGTATAGGAGATATGATTTATGGTCAAATTAGATAATGATATTAGGCAGCAATGTAATAGATTATCCTCGTTATTTTGCGAAACCGGAATAAATTTGCAGTTTGATGCTGATAATAAAAAAATATTATTTGATCAATACGTAATTTACTATAGCAGTATATTGTCAGTCGTACAGACTTTAGAAGAAGTATTTATGAACATGGCATATGCTTTTAACACCTCTAATTCTACTCCTTTTATAGTAGATGCTGGTAGTGAAGTTGGTATGGCAACAATTTTTTTTAAAATATATTATCCTAAAGCTAAAATATTGTGTTTTGAAGCCCACCCACATGCTTATAAATTGTTGCAGAGAAATATTGCTGAAAACAATTTTGAAGACATAACGGTAGTTAATGCTGCGTTGGCTAATCGTGAGGGAACGGTAGATTTTTTTGGGGAATTTAATTGTGTTGGTGATGATCTTGATACTAGAGGGAGCTCTATAATCAAGGAATGGGGTTTGCAAAGAGATACTTCAGGTAAGGTAGAAGTTAAAGCTACGAGGCTGTCTAGTTACGTTAATCAGCCAGTTGATTATTTAAAATTAAATATTGAGGGCGCAGAGCAACAAGTTATAGAAGACCTAGAATCAGCAAATAAGCTTGATTTTATCGATAGACTTTTGATTAAGTTTCATTACTCGCCAAAAACCAAAATGATCAATGATCTTGATTATACCTTATGGACTTTGCATAAAAATAAATTTGTAATAAAAAACAAGCTTAAAAAAAATGTTGGACAAATATTTTCTGGTGGAGCTAGAAATTGGGCCGAACAAAACGAAGTATCTTTGTATACATTATCTGCCGAGAGAGCAGATAATGGTAGTGTGCGTAATGCTGGTGATGCTCAGAGGTTGCAAGATAGGCTTTATTTAAACAGAATGGCTCTGCTGAGCAGGGAAAATTTTTTGTTAAGGAGCGTCATTGACAGCGTACCATCTAGTATTTATTGGAAGGATAAAAATGGGTGTTACCTTGGTCACAGTGCATATGCTGTGGAAAAACTGCATGAAACCAAGATTGCTCCAGGAATTACATCAAAAAATATAGTTGGCAAATCTGACTACGATATTTTTGATAAGGCAGTTGCCGATAAATATCGTAAGAATGACCTTTATATAATGGAGAATAAAAAAAGTCTTATTTTAGAGGAAGATATATTTGCTCCTGATGGTAGGGAGCTTATTCAGTTATCCTCAAAACAACCACTATATGATGAAAAAATGGAAGTAATTGGCGTTATTGGAAGTACGGTTGATATTACTGATCGTAGAAAAA
>CAZTPH010000200.1:0-1923 GCA_964614705.1 uncultured Coxiellaceae bacterium | reverse complement strand
CCTGTTTTTATATAAGTTCATTCCTAAATCACTTTATCAATAAACCTTAATAGAATTTTACCAGCACTAAATATGGTAACAGCTAACTATCGGCTATTATAGCTAATTCTAACTTGCCTTCAAGTAAAATATAGTAATGATCCTTTGTACATGACAATTTTTTAAAAATGCAGGTATAACTCGCTGATAATAAATAAAAAATATATAATCAAATTTTACGCTAATAAAAGGAGATTATATGGATACCAGCGAGTTAGAAGGCATATTAACCTCATATTTGTTTTGGAACAAGGCTAAGTCTTGTCCAATACAACATGAGCCTGAAATTGGGGCGTGATTCTAACGCAAGATGAGCCTGAAATTGGTAATTCGTTCATGCTAGGTGGATGAATACCTACATGAATGACGTTGAATTAAAAGAAATTAATCAAGTTCAGAAGTTCCTTGATGGAACAGACCAAATCAGCTTTGAGCCGGTAGGCCAAACAGAAAGCTACGCTTGGATAGCTAAAACCTTAAAAAGGTTTGATTATTTTAAACTAACCAAATTAAATAGGGGCACGGTACGCGGTTATCTGGTGAAAGTAACGGGATATTCGCGTGCTCAACTAAATCGGCTAATCGGGCAGTATAAAAAGAGGCGATGGATAGGCGGACGCCATCAGCCTCGTCACAGCTTTACCATACGCTATACACGCGCTGATATTTTGTTATTAGCAGAAACGGATGAATGTCATCAGACGTTGAGTGGGTCTGCGACTAAAAAGCTGTTTGAACGGGGTTATAGCGTGTTTAATGAAGTTCGGTATGAGCGGTTATCATGTATCTCGATAGCACTTATTTATAATTTACGCAGAAGCCATCTTTATAAAGACAAGCGACGTTACTTTACTAAAACCCAAAGGAGCATAGTAGCCATTGGAGAGCGCCGCAAGCCAAATCCATACGGAAAACCTGGTTATCTGCGTATTGATACAGTACATCAGGGTGATCAAGATCAGGTAAAGGGTGTTTATTATATTAATGCTGTCGATGAGGTTACCCAAATGGAAGTAGTTTGTGCGGTTGAAAAGATCAGCGAACAATATTTGATTCCGGTGTTGGAACAACTGCTTGAGCTTTTTCCATTTGAAATTAAAGAAATTCACACGGATAATGGCTCAGAATACATTAATCGTATGGTGGCAAAGCTGCTTAACAAGTTGCTAATTGAACTTACGAAATCCAGAGCACGGCAAAGCAATGATAACGCTTTGGTGGAAGGTAAAAACGGCTCTATAGTTCGAAAATGGCTAGTTTATTGCTATATTCCGCAAAGATATGCTCCGATAATCAATGAGTTTTTTAAAAACCATCTTGTTCCTTACATAAATTATCATCGACCCTGCCATTATGCTGATATCCAGGTCGATGAAAAAACCGGGAAACAGAAAAAAACTTATCCTTACAAAAAAATGATGACGCCATACGAGAAATTAAAGTCACTTACTGAGGCGGAGAAATACCTCAAAACGGGGATCACGTTTGAAGGATTGGATATTGCATCGAAGAAAGATACAGATTTAGAAGCGGCGAGAAAAGTAAAAAAAGCGCGCGAAAACCTCTTTCAAATTATTACAAGAGTGGCATAATAGAAATAGCCTATGGATTTGTGGACAAGCCCTTCGGGACAGCTAGAGCCCTGCGGGACGTGTGGGAAAGCTGATGGACAACTCTGTGAAGCGAGTTGACCACAGCTTTCCCACACTCTCTAGCTTCTTGCCCACAACTCCACAGGCTCAATAACAAGTTTTTATAACTTTTACAAAGCTTGAACGATACTTTTTTAAGATCATCATTTCAGGCTCATCTTTGGATTAGAAAATACTGGCTAGAATTAAATGTTTTGTAAAAATGTTGCTGGCACTCATAAATGTTAGAACC
>CAZTPH010000199.1:0-1935 GCA_964614705.1 uncultured Coxiellaceae bacterium | reverse complement strand
ACCAAGATACTCGACAGTCATAATCAGGTAGTTGTGGTAAAGTAAGCTCCGGCCAATCTGCGAGCATGATATTATAGCGGTCAACCAGTTGTTGGCGTCTGTAAATAAAGTTTTCTAGTTCTTTTAATTGATGAATACCGAGCGCTGCTTGTAGATCCATCATGTTATATTTGTATCCCGGCTGGATTACATCATAATTTTGGTTGCCCTCTTTGCCATAACGATTCCAAGCTTCTCGATCAATGCCATGGAAACGTTGTACGCTAATTTTTTTGGTTAATTCTTCATCGCTAGTGGCGATTGCCCCACCTTCGCCTGTGGTCATCACTTTGTTAGGATGAAAGCTAAAAACTTGAGTATCGCCAAAACTGCCAATAACTTTACCTTTATAATATGATCCAATAGCATGAGCGCAATCTTCAAGAACACGTAAATTATACCTTTTAGCCAGCGCATAAATTTTATCCAAATCTACTGGAATACCAGCAAAATGTACTGGCAAAATGGCTTTAGTATTTGGGGTGATCGCTGCTTCTATTTGGTTAATATCAATATTACGGGTTCTAAGATCTACATCTACTAGCACCGGTTTTGCCCCAGCATGAATTATAGTATTAAGGCTAGCGATAAATGTCATGGGGGTGGTAATAACTTCATCTTGTGGCTTTAAGCCAAAACATTTTAACGCCAAATGTAGCCCAGAAGTTGCAGAATTAACTGCCATAACATGTTTGGCATGTAGGTAATTTTGTAAATCTTCTTCAAATTTTTTAACCCTAGGCCCAGTTGCTAGCCAGCCAGATTTAATGCAGTCAACCGCCTCGTCAATGGCTGCTTGATTGATAGATGGGGTGCAAAATTTCAAAAATTGATTGTTCATTGTATTTTTGATTGGTTCTAAAGACTTTGCGTATAATACACTCAAGTTTATAGATGTTTCAAGACAATTTTTGGCTTAAAATCTAATTGGATGCAAGTGATAATAATAGCGCGAATCCCGGATAAGTTGTGAGGAATGTTTTTCAAGCGTTCCAAAGGAACGCAATATTTATAGCCCGGGGTGACCGAGCTCTGAAAGAGCGATGGTAACCCCGGGAAAATGGTTCAGCGGATTGAGCGCCCTGAAGGGGCGCGATAATTGGTAGGTAGTATTCTTATCCAAGATTCGCGTTAATGACTATTTTTCTCCAATACCTAGCTTTTGGTCATCAAATAAACGCCCACTAAAATGGTAAAAATGCCTAGTATTTTAGTGATAGTTAAATTTTCTCCCAATAGGTAGTAGGCAGCAATGGCGCTTACTATATAGCCCAAGCTAGATAATGGATATGCTATGCTTACCGGGGTGCGTGATAAAACCAAAAGCCACGCGATCAAGCTGCCAACATATAGACCAACACCAGTGATAATCCACGGGGACGAGATAATTTTTAAGGTGATCGGCAAAATATTTTTACCGACAAAACTAAAGTGGCCAATGTTTGTCATGCCAGCTTTAAGAGCGATTTGCGCCGCTGTATTAAGTACAGTGTTCAAAAATATAATCGACCAAACTACTAGAGTCATATTTTCCCCCTAAATTATTGGTATATAGCTATTTGTTTCCTCTTTTTTTAGAGTTATAGCTGACATCAAGGCAATAATTCCCGCTATAATCAAGAAAAATACTGGCGCTAGATTGTAACCAGTTTTATGAATTAAGTAACTACAAATGGTTGGCGACATGCCACCAAATAAGCCGCTTGCAATGGTTACGCTAATGCCAATGCTTAGGCACCTAATTCTAGCATTAAATAGGTTGATTACGGTATACATAGCAATGCCAGCAAGTGAGCCAACAAAAATTGAAAAAATCACTTGTACCATAATAATAATGGCCATATTTTTAAGTTGTAAAAGTAAAAAGAGTGGATACGCGAGTAGAATTATTCCCAC
>CAZTPH010000198.1:0-1949 GCA_964614705.1 uncultured Coxiellaceae bacterium | reverse complement strand
TAGGGCTGATTTTTGATGCCAATAGATGTTTACCAAAAAATCTGCCTGCAAAATATGCACCGATATCACTAAGCCAAACTATAATAATCAAAAAAATTAATTCTCTTCTCGGAGTCAAAAATACTGCAGTAGCAAAGCTAGCAAAGATAACCAGCCCAAGAGCAAAATTACCCGGTGGAAATTTGCCAGTTTTTTGGTAGCGCCATAAAAAATAAGGCATAGCCAACCACAGCGTAACCCCCAGTAACACCAGCATACCAACAACCAAATCAAATAATACTACTTCCCAACCAGCATGTAGCCATACGTAATAAAATAATTTCCAAAAAAGCAGACAAATCAAAAGTGGCGCTAAGATAATAGTAAGTCGTTTGACCGGATGACAATTAAATAAACTAGCCCACTCCCAGGCGGCAATAAAAGTCACTAACAAAACTAATATAAAAAAATAAAAATTTGGCAAATAAAACATGGCGGCCAAAACCAGGGGCACCAAAACAACTGCAGTAATTAATCGCTCTTTCAACATCTTCCAAACCTTCTTTCTCTTGTATGATAAAACTCTATAGCTTTAATAAACTCTTTGCGACGAAAATCTGGCCATAACGTTTCAGTAAAATATAGCTCGGTATATGCAAGCTGCCATAACATAAAATTACTAATTCTTATTTCGCCACTGGTCCTAATTAAAAGATCAGGGTCTGTTAGACCATAAGTCGCCAGGTGCTTTGTCAATATATCATCATCAATACTATCACTACTAAGCTCTTTTTGCTCTATTTTGGTGGCGATTTTTCTAGTTGCCTGAATAATATCCCACTTGCCACTATAATTTAAAGCAATTACTAACTTTAAACCACTATTCTTTCCCGTTAAATCAATGGCATAATTAATTTTATCTTGTAATTTTTGCTCTAACCTAGATAGATCACCAATAACTCTTAATTGAATATTATTGTTATTTAAATCATCTATCTCATCTTCAAGTACTTTAAACAACAAAGTACTAAGCAAATATCCAACCTCTTCTTGCGGCCTTTGCCAATTTTCGGTACTAAACGCAAACAAAGTCAAAATTTCGAGCTTAAGCTCAACTGCAACTTTAATAGTTTCTTTTACGCTATCAACTCCAATTTTATGACCAGCAATTCTTGGTAAACCGCGTGATCTTGCCCACCTGCCATTACCATCCATAATTATAGCTACATGGCGTGGAAGCTTCATTTTAAACCTTCATCAACTCTTCTTCTTTTGCATGAGCCAATTTGTCAACTTCAGCGATAAAACCATCTGTAATCTTTTGAATTGCATCTTGGGTGCGGTGATCCATATCTTCATCGATTTCCTTTTTCTTCAAAAGATCTTTCAGTTTGTCCATAGCATCACGACGTAAATTACGAACAGCCACTCTTGAGTTTTCGGCAATACCTTTTACTACTTTGACCATCTCTTTACGCCTTTCTTCGGTCAGCGGCGGTATTGGAACACGTACTAAATTAGCGTCACTAACTGGATTTAAACCAAGATCGGCATTTAAAATGGCTTTCTCAATTGTTTTTACTAGAGGCTTTTCCCACGGAGTAATTACAATGGTTCTGGCATCACTTACTGCGATGTTCGCAACGTTTTTTAATGGCGTTTCATTGCCGTAATAGTCTACTTTTACTCCTTCAACTAAGCCAGTATGAGCCCTTCCTGTGCGTAGCTTGCTTAATTCCACTTTGTAGGCTTCAAGTGACTTATGCATACTAGTATCTGTATTTTTTAAAATATCATTTATCATATATACTCCAACACTTAGGTTAATTTGCTATTAATGTTCCTTCCCGCATACCTTGAGCAATCTTTAATATTGCTCCTCTTTTATTAATATTAAACACCACCAATCTCATGTTGTGCTCACGCCCCAGACAAAAAGCCGACATGTCCATTACAGCCAAATTTTTAGT
>CAZTPH010000197.1:0-1951 GCA_964614705.1 uncultured Coxiellaceae bacterium | reverse complement strand
CTGTAGCTCGGTTAATAGATCAAGAAGATTTGGTACACCGATTCTGGTGCCAATTTCAGTATCAACGTCGATCTTAAGCGCTAGTTTTAAGGTTGTCATGGTTCAAATGTAGCATTTATAGTTTAAAGACGCAAAATATAGCGGTAAATGGGCGGAAATCTAAGATAACGATTTTGCAATGATTGTAGCTGCTATTTTTAGGATAAAAAACATGTACCATGTTAATTTTTTATGTGTTATACTGCCAAAACTGCACAACTGCAAATAAATAAGGGAAAGTATTTATGTCAGAAAAAGAAAGTAAAGCTCCTAAGGAGCGTGGTCTTGTAGGTAAATTTTTTAAATCATTTGTGGATCTTAAGAAGTGGGTTTCGTATGATGAAATTTCTTCTAACACCAAAAATACCGTCGGTTTTTTTCGTAGGCTATTTTCTAGCCAACATAAAGAAGTTAGACACGAAAGCTACGAGGAAGCGATATCCAGAATGGGGCTTAATGATGAGCAAATTGCTAAAAGAAAAAAAATCTTTTTGCAATCTGCGATGATTTACGGCGGATTTGCATTAGGGTTCGTCATCTATTTTGTCTATTTGATGATTAATTTAAGGCTTTTGGCAGCATCTTTGACCCTGATTATTATCGCCTTGATGGTAGTAACTGCATATCGTGAGCATTTTTGGTATATGCAAATGGATAAAAAGAAGCTAGGGTGTGATTTTCACGATTGGATAGCTTTTATTTTAAGGAGGGACTCTAAATGAAAAGATATAGCTTTTATATCAAGCTAGTAACCGCAGTTATTCTGGCTCTTATTCCTGTATGGGCTTTTGCTTTTGAATCGTCACCGCTTTTGGGATATGTTTCAAAATCTTACCTTTAATCCTCCTAACAACGATATGTCAGTTGTCTTTTTAACTAAAATGTTTGGAGCAGTGCCAGGTGTTCCGCAGATGGCTGCAGGTGGATCTACCTTGATTGGAGTTGTGTTTGGTGTTTTTAACGTCGGTGTTTTGGCTTTATCTGGAGTATTTCTAACTTACACTATTAGCAAAATACTAACTGGTCCTGCTGAAATCTGAACTGATATAGCAGTTAAAATTCGGGAATCAAACCGACTAAACTTTGCCTAAATTATTTATATAAAAATGATGAATAATCTATTATTATAGGCTTATCATAACTTATAAGGTTAATTATGACAGAGCAATTAAATCAAGCAAATCAAGTAATAATGGTTAGTTTAGAAGAGTTAGTATCATCAGATCATATCTATCGCAAATTTATCAAACTTTTAGATTTTTGCTGAAATTAATTTTTAAAACGGATCTGCTATGTGTATAGAAGTCAAGACATTTTCAATAAAATCCCCTTCCATAATAAATATAGAATTAATGAAGTATCCCGATGCGGAAATTATTATTTGTGCTGATAACGATCTTTATAGTAGCAGCAAAAATATCGGTTTAGACAAAGCTAGTGAAGCAGCAATGCTAATTGACGCAAAATTAGTCGCTCCTAGATTTAAAAACTTATCTACCCAACCAAAAGATTTTAACGATTTGGCTAATCTGGAGGGTATTAATGAGGTACACATCCAGCTGGCCAATACTAAAAAATTTGATGATACCTCAAGTAATGCCAAAGAAGATCAAAATCAAAGCCAAGATGAAGCTGTAAATAGACTAGCAAAGCTGACTTTGCTGGAATATGGGCAAGTACGCAAAGAAGAAGCTGCCAAACTAAATGTAACTGTAAGTATCCTGGACAGTGCCGTCAAAGCTTATAGACAATCAAATTCACCTGGTTCATACAGTTCATCCAGCTCAGTTAATTCAGTTAGCAAATGTGATAAAAATAACAAAAATGAGCTAGAGAATGGAGTTAAGTCTTGGGATGATCCAGTCGAAGGCCAAAGTATAGCTAATGAAATTCAAATCCTAATCAAAAACCA
>CAZTPH010000196.1:0-1976 GCA_964614705.1 uncultured Coxiellaceae bacterium | reverse complement strand
ATGCGATACATTCCCAGCGCTGATTTGAATTTTATACCACCCGGCTCTAATATTGATGGTTCAACAAATCGTGTTGGTGTACCCAAAATTATCTGCAACAAATTTTCTAAAATTCCCGTTGTATCTACAATAGATATGTTGTTACAAACAGCAAGTAATCTATTTAATTTTGATTTAGTAGAGCCAGAAAAAATCACGTTTTTTGGTTTCATATGCTAGATTCCACTCGGCAAATACCAGTATATACAACTATACAATCGCTATCTGCAGAATAACCTAGAAAAGCTCTAAGCCTACAAAATCACTATCACGTTCAATAAAAAGTTCGCCGGTAAAAAGATGTGGCAATTCCCGCAGGCATTTTGCAAAAATACGACCTTTTTGCTCACAAAGCAGGCCGCAGCTTTCTTCATCCTTCACTTCGTTATCATCAACCAAAGTAGTAGGATGCATGTTGCTATAAGGCTTAGTGAAACAGTAACACCAACACCCGCCTGTTACAGCAGTTAACGCATCATTGTTAATTTCGATTATTTTATTCATGTTGCTTCTCCTATATAATATTTTTTATTTTATATCTCATATGGTTTAAGTAATGTCACTACATATCTACACTACTAATTATAACACACCGCAAGCACCTTTTCACAATCAAAAACCCCATTAACTCAAATACTTACCCCACTACCTATAAGGCCTATATCGCTAACTGTCGTCAGAGGATATTGAAGATCTAGTACCTGAATAACCAGAGGGTGAATACGAGCTGCTACCTATTGTATTGCCTCCTACATCACATGCGCTGTTATTACCCGTCAAAGGTAAACCAGTAGATGGATTACTTCTTCGTACTCTATGAGAACACTCTCTCATTTTAGCCATCAGAGTTTTGTATTCTTCTTCTGTGATCTTCTCTTCTAATAACATCCTCTTGTACCTCTTCTGCTGTAAAGACATTAAATATATGAGTAAACAAGCTCCGGCTAGTGGCAAACCTAATATCCCTAATACATTTAAAGTTCCATCTATAATCTCCTGCCTCTTTTGCTTTCTTGCTACCGCTTTATCATATTTAATTTTTAATGGAATCAGTTTTTTAAGCTCTGCCCTTTTTTCTACAATTTGGGAGTTGATGGCAACAAGTTCACGACTATTTCTATCGATGCTTGCTCGAATAAATTCTTGCTCATCTGCTGG
This sequence comes from uncultured Coxiellaceae bacterium, assembly GCA_964614705.1. Lineage (GTDB taxonomy): Bacteria > Pseudomonadota > Gammaproteobacteria > UBA9339 > UBA9339 > CAZTPH01. The sequence goes on along the minus strand of CAZTPH010000196.1, from coordinate 779 downwards.
CATAAACTTATCTTGTAACTTTTCCACTCTTTCCTTAATAATTTCAACATCCACTTCAGCTGAAATTTCTATTTTGATTATATCTTGCTCTATAGCATGGTATTAAGATGCGGCATCAATTAGCTTTTGACTAATCGCAAATATATTAGTCGTACATAACAATAAAACTACGCTTAAAAAATATTTTAAAGATCGCATAGTCTCACCTCATCTGTAACTCAAATATCTTTAATAGCAGACATGGAGAACAAGCCAATACTCGAGCAAACATAAAAAAATAAAAGTACATTTTTGACAACCATATACTTTCCAAACTAATTTAGAGAAATAAACCATGTATTTAAAGTCACAGATTGCTCAAAGTGTTGTATTACTTAAAAAAGCTTGCAATCCACATAGCATGCTTGATCCTTTTTTAAATCAAAGTTCTCGCACTGTAACCCCTATGGGAGAACAAAAACTTTCTTTGTGCCCCATCCAATAACAAGCATCTTTACATGCATCATCTGAAGCAACATTTCCAATAATGAGAGTTTGTTCCTTACGACGCCTAAACGTAGGAAACCCCTTCTCAGGACCTGTTTCAACGTTCCTAGCATAACTATCAAAACTCGATCAGACCTACAAATACAGTTACACAATGATCCTCCTATATTTTGAATACAAGCTAAAGAAATTTCTATAATACTATTTTTCATATCAGCCTCACTAATAAATTAAATATGGCTCTTATAAATTTTAAGTGGGTAAACAGGCTGGATTAACCTTATTAAAATCCA
>CAZTPH010000195.1:0-1994 GCA_964614705.1 uncultured Coxiellaceae bacterium | reverse complement strand
TAATCGATTGACCTTCTTTGACGGTAACATATGCCTTCTTCCAGTCTTTTCGTTTACCAGAAACATTCTTAAAGCTGCGAGCTTTACCTTTAACATTGCTAACTCTGACTGCTTCAACCTCAACACCAAATAACTCTTTAACAGCAGCTGCTATATCGTGCTTTGTAGCGCTATTCTGCACTTTAAAAACATACTGACGATCTGCTTGAACTCGACTAGATTTCTCTGATAAACAAGAAGCTAAGATAACTTTAGTAAATTTATCTATACTCATACTAGCTTCTCCTCAGTCTTTTTTAGAGCATCAACAGTAAATAAAATCTTATCAAACTTAATTAAGTCAACTGGATTAATCTCTTCAGCGTCACATATCGCTACCTTAGGCAAATTACGAGCTGCCAAATACAAAGGAAGATCAATTTGTTCAGTTACAATTAACAGATTTTTATAATTTAATGGCTTAAGATTTTTAACCAGATCTTTGGTCTTTCCCGTAGCCTCTAGTTTATTTACAATTAGTAAACGCTCACTTCTTAGTAACTCTGATAAAATCGAGCAAATCGCACCACGATACATTTTCTTGTTTACTTTTTGGGCAAAACTACGCGGTTTCGCAGCAAAAGTAACGCCACCCCCTCGCCAAATAGGGCTGCGAATAGTACCAGCACGAGCTCTGCCTGTACCCTTCTGACGCCATGGCTTAATACCACCACCTCTAACCTCTGATCTGCTTTTTTGCGCTTTACTGCCACTACGTGCAGCCGCCTGATAAGCGCCAACAACTTGGTGAATAAGTGACTGGTTGTACTCCCTACCAAAAACTTCATCGTTTAAATTAACTACCTCTTGGGAATTAGAAGCAGTGGCAATATTTAATAGCTTAATTTCCATTGTTCTTTCCCCTACTTTTTACTGCTGGTTTCAAAACCACATAACCACCCGGCGCTCCAGGAACACCGCCTTTAAGCATTAGCAAATTACGCTCATTATCGATTTTGACTACCTTTTGACTCTGAATAGTACGCTTTACATTACCCAAATGGCCGGCCATCTTTTTACCTTTAAAAACCCTACCCGGAGTTTGTCTTTGACCAATAGATCCAGGAACACGGTGCGAAACAGAGTTACCATGGCTAGCATGACCACCAGCAAAATGGTGTCTTTTCATCACCCCAGCAAAACCCTTACCCTTGCTAATTCCAGTAACATCCAACTCCTGGCCAACGGCAAAAACATCAACCTTAAGCTCTGAACCAACCTTAAAATTAACACTTTCACCATCACTAAGACGAAGCTCCCATAAACCTTCTCCAGCGCCAACCTCTGCTTTAGCAAAATGGTTAGTCTGCGGCTTATTGATCTTAGACGGTTTTTTGGAGCCAATTGTTACCTGCAATGCATCATAACCATCGCTTTCTTTGGTCTTGACCTGTGCCACACGATTGGGCAAAACTGCAACAACAGTTACAGGTATACTCTTCCCATCAGGAGAGAATACCCTGGTCATCCCACATTTTTTACCTATTAACCCAAGCATCATTTTTATATCTCGTTAATCTACACTCGTTTTATTACTCAAAGGCCAATCTAGCCTCATTTTAATCCACACTAATTTGTACATCTACCCCTGCAGCTAAATCTAACTTCATTAGCGCATCGACTGTTTTGTCAGTTGGAAAAAGTATATCCAAAAGCCGTTTATGAGTACGAATCTCATACTGATCTCTAGCGTCTTTATCGGCGTTAGGAGAAACGCAAACCGTCAAACGTTCTATCCGATTTGGCAGCGGAATAGGACCATGAATCTGCGCTCCTGTACGCTTCGCCGTTTCCACAATTTCGTGGGTGGCTTGATCGATCAAACGATGATCAAACGCTTTTAAACGGATACGAATCTTCTGACCCTTTTTCATTATAGATGACATAAACTTTACTCAATTACTCAATAATTTTAGCAACCACACCAGCACCAACCGTTCTACCGCCTTCTCTAA
>CAZTPH010000194.1:0-2028 GCA_964614705.1 uncultured Coxiellaceae bacterium | reverse complement strand
ATAAAAAGTTGGGTGGAATTATTTACTTAAAGAAAATTCCATTTTTTCATAGAATGTATAAGTTGCCTTTAGATTAGGAGATGTTATGAAAATAATTAAGTTATTGTTAATTTCTGTTTTTCTTTTTTTGCTGGGCTGTGTTGAAAATGAAGAAAAGGTTTGCGATGTATTGCCTGTTAATATTACCTATAAAATTGTATTAAATGGAGAGGTATTTATGCTTACCAAGCATGGATTCAGCATTAGAGGATTTTGGTTGGAAGATGATTTTAACGTTAGGCCTAAAGGATCTATTCTAGATAATAAAAATAAAATAATATATTTTTATATAGATCATGAACGCAGTAATACTGATGGGATCTACAAAATAGATTATGCTAGTGGTTACACTCATCCAGTGTTTATTTCAAAGACAACAGGTGGTATATGGCCGACAATTTCTCAAGATGGAAAGTATTTAACATTTTACAGAAAGGCTGGTAAGAAGCGTATTATAAGGGAATATGAAAAACATGCTAAAAAGCCTGTATATGAAACTATATACAATCTAATGCTATTTAATCTTATGACTAAAGAGTTAAGAGTTCTTCTTACAGATGTCAATCATTATTATAAGCCAATCTGGGTTAATTCCCATCAATTTTTTTATTTTTTACCACGAATTGCGGAAAGTACGTTTATATATGATATCGATACAATGAATTATGAACTCTTAGGTTTATCTGAATATATGCCAGGAACAATAACCCCTGATGGGCGACAACTCTTATTATCAAGTTATAAAAAAAAACGTACAGTGCTTTATAATATTAATGATAGAAAGATAGACGAAGTTGTCATGGACAAAGGGATAAGTGTAAGAAATATGATATGGATGCCGGATGGGCGAGGTTTTTTATTTTATGAAAAAAAGCCGCAAGATTTATTGTTGGATATGAGTGAGATAGGAGGTATATCGTATTATTCTCTAGATTCTAAAAAAAGTGTAAGGCTATTAAAGTTCACGATATTAGATGGTGGCTTTGTTGTACCAAATGATATTAAAATAGACGCTGTACCAGGAAGACGTACGGAGGGTATGAAGAGATTTTATGGTCCAGAGCACGATATACTTAAACGAATCTGTGTTAAAAGATAGTATATCGCTATGCCCGCATAAATATTTTATGCCATCTTGGCCCATAAGCGCTAGCTTGTTTTTAAACAATATTTGAATAATAAAATGTTAAGTATTAGAATTGACAATGTTAAGAAAATCGAAATGAGGTGTTGTATGAGAGTGCTTAAGTTATTTGTGTTTATTTGTGCGGCATTTATTATAGCAATTTTGACTGGATGTGCTTCCCCAGCTAATTATCAGTCAATGATTGTAAAACCATTTGCTGAGATCAATCAAAACCCAAAGTTAAAAAAATCTATTATAGTAAGTAATGTTACAGGTGGAAAAAGTACTAATCCACTCTGGGTTTCTCAAGTTGATAATAATGCAATTAGACAAGCGTTAGAGCATAGTTTAAGTGCATATGGATATTTGGCTACAGAGGGTTATAGTCCAAAATATAAGCTTAATGTTAATTTACTAAAGCTTGATCAACCATTTGGACTTTTAGATATCAAAATAGTTTCTCATATTGAATATCAACTTGCTGATAAAAAGTATCATATCGCTGCTGATGGGTTTGCTACTGTTTCAGATAAGTTTTGTGGAAACACGCGCTTGAAAGTGGCTATTGAAAGATCAATCCAAGAGAATATTAAGAAATTTTTGAGATCTTTGAGTTCTTTTTAACTGTGTTAGTTAAGGTTTGGTTTAGTTTATTTACTAGTTTTAACGAAGATTTTTCACGCGGGACTTTTGTGGGGATTAGCTGTACATTGTTATGCATTGTACAGCAAAATCAGTGGGCGTCCGTTGTTAAAAATCTATATAAATCAAACAGTTAATAACTAAATCAATACTTAGAAGGCCGATGCTCTGTCCAGCTGAGCTACGGGCACATCCGCGACAGTATTGGCTTCGTCGCAACT
>CAZTPH010000193.1:0-2037 GCA_964614705.1 uncultured Coxiellaceae bacterium | reverse complement strand
AATGATATAACTTCTAATACTATTGTGGCAATTTATTGTGAAAAAGGGTGGGAAGAAATAGCATCTTGCTTAGGTATTATGTTGGCTAAAGCCGCATATTTACCTTTAAATATTGAGTGGCCAATTATGCGTATCAAAAAGATATTAAAAGACGCTAATTGTAAATACCTTTTAACAACCACAAATTTTAGCAAACACTTGCAAGATAATTTAGAAAATGTTGCTGTTATTGCCATAGATTCTGAATCAGTATTAGGTTGTTCGCCAGAATTGCCATGTTGTATTGGTTTTTTGGATAACATTGCTTATGTTATATTTACCTCCGGTAGCACTGGAGATCCCAAAGGGGTTGTTATCACCCATAAAAATGCCATGAACACCATAAATGATATTAACTATCGTTTTAGCATAACGAGTGATGACAAAATATTTGCTTTATCTAAACTTAGCTTTGATTTATCGGTTTATGACATATTTGGTATGTTGTCAGCAGGTGGAACTATCGTTATGCCTGATGACAAAGAATATAAATCACCTGAAGTTTGGTTTGATCTACTTATATCTGAAGGGATAACAGTGTGGAATTCAGTTCCGATGTTAATGAGCATGTTAATTGAGCATCTTAAAATTGCAGATCATAAAAAAATAGAAGCACTAAAGAAAACTTTAAAATTAATCCTCTTAAGCGGAGATAGAATTCCTCCTGAATTACCAGAGATGATCAAAACGTATATGCCAACTACCCAGATAATAAGTTTAGGAGGAGCAACTGAGGGTTCTATTTGGTCAATTTTATATCCGATTACAGATCTAGCTACAATTCATGAAAGAATACCTTATGGTAAAGCTATGTATAATCAAACTATGTATGTGCTTAATGATGATTTAGAATATTGTCCAGTAGGTGTGTTAGGAGAAATCTATATTGGTGGAATAGGGGTAGCACAAGGATATTGGAACAATGAAGAACAAACTTCATTGCAGTTTGTTAATTCTCCGAATACAAGAGAAAGATTATATAAAACAGGTGATTTAGGCAGAATTTTACCTGATGGAAATATTGAATTTCTGGGAAGAAAAGATAGTCAAGTTAAAGTAGGGGGATATAGAGTAGAATTAGGGGAAATAGAAAATACAATCTCAAAATTTCCATTTATTAAAGAATGTGCGGTATCAGTTTTAGGTAATCCACCACACCAAAAATTAATAGGATATATTGTTTCTGAAGCTGCTCATGATGATAAATTACAATTTAAATTAAAACGTTTAGGAATTCAAAGAGATCGTTTAAAATTAGATGATACTATAAAATTATCTAATGCCAAAATAAATGAGGATGAGAAATTACACTATTTTTCTAGAAAAAGTTATCGCAGGTTTGAAAAAGAGTGGTTAGATATCAGCATAATAGAAGCTTGCTTAAATGTTCCTACCAAAACACATAATGATTTAATCACCCAGAAATCACTAGATGTTTTTGAATGTTTATCATTATGTTTAAGAAAATATATCTCTTGTTTTGAAGCCGGATTGATTTTCCCTAAATATAGATATCCTTCTGCTGGTGGATTATATCCAATGCAGGTTTACGTCTACCTTCCTCATGCTTTACTACAAAATAATGCTAAACAAGGGTTATATTATTATCATCCCGATCAGCATCAGTTAATTTATATAGACAAGCAAACTAAAATAAAAAATGATGAATTATCTTTTTATTTTTACGGGTATTTACCAGCCATAGAACCAGAATATGGGCAGGCTTCTCTCCCATTTTGTTTTTTAGAAACCGGTTATATGCTGCAATTATTGCAAGACTCATTACAAAATATGGGACTTTTCCTTAAACAGCAATCTCTGCCAAATTTTACAGAATGTTTTGGTGATGAATATATATTGACTGGTAGTTACGTTGTGGGCATCGAAACACCTAATGAAAAATCTAACGCAACATTACCTATCTATTTGATCGATAAGCAACAACCAGAATGGAAAATTTGGCAGTGGTTTTGCTATTATGGTCTGTCAACTCAACAC
>CAZTPH010000192.1:0-2074 GCA_964614705.1 uncultured Coxiellaceae bacterium | reverse complement strand
TCAATGGAAGGCGCGGCAGCAGTCGCTGTGCAGATTGATGGGGTATTGCACGAATATAGCTCTATTGAAGGAGTTAGAGAAGATGTTGTAGATATCTTACTTAACTTAAAAGGCGTAGCTTTTAAGCTATATGATCGTCGTGAGGTGGTGTTAGAGCTGCATAAAGAGACTCCAGGGCCAGTGCTTGCCTCTGATATCAAACTTGATCACAATGTAGAGATTTTGAACCCAGATCACGTCATTGCTCATTTGACCAAAGGCGGAAAGCTGGGGATGAGAATTACCGTTGCTATGGGCAGAGGTTATCAACCAGCCAATCTCATGGTGCAGAGTGATAATCATGCTAAAGTTGTTGGTAAATTAATGATAGACGCTTCTTTTAGTCCAGTGCTTAAGGTAGCTTGCCACGTTGAGAATGCTCGTGTTGAAAAGAGAACAGATCTAGATAAGCTCATTATTGATATTGAAACTAATGGTACATTGGATCCCGAGGAAGCCATCAGAACATGCGCTACTATTTTACAACATCAATTAGAAGCTTTCGTTGAGCTTAGAAAAGTAGAGGAGCCTAAGTTAGAGGAAAAAAACAACGAAATGAATCCGCTCTTTTTAAGGCCAGTTGATGATTTAGAGTTAACAGTGCGTTCTGCTAATTGTCTTAAGGGCGAAAATATCTTTTTTATTGGTGATTTGGTACAGCGTGACGAAAGTAGTTTGCTTAGAACACCTAATTTAGGTAAAAAATCCCTAAATGAAATTAAGACTGTTCTTGCGTCTAGAGGGTTATCTTTGGGGATGAATGTTGATGGGTGGCCACCAGAAGGGCTTGAGCTGCCGAAAGTTGAAGAAGAAGAATTTTAATTTTTGTTAATTTAATAAGTTGGGATAGGTAATTTATGCGCCATCGTAATAGCGGTAGAGGTTTGAGTCGTAATAGTAGTCATAGGCGAGCTATGTTTAAGAACATGGCTGCTTCACTATTTAAAAATGAGTTAATTAAAACTACCTTGCTTAAGGCTAAAGAGCTAAGGATGGTGGCAGAGCCTTTGATTACTATTGCTAAGGTAGATACAGTTGCCAATAGGCGCTTGGTATTCAATCGTTTGCGTGATGATGTTGCAGTTGGCAAGCTATTTACTGTTTTGGGCCCAAGATATAAAGAGCGAATGGGCGGTTATTTACGGATCATTAAGTGTGGTTTTCGTGCTGGTGATAAGGCTCCGGCGGCTTTTGTGGAGCTAGTTGATCGCAAGCAAAGTTCTGAAGAAGAATAATTGACCTAAAACTGATATCCAAATCCATTTTCTTCTTTAGCTCTCATATTGGATAGTACTTGAGCGCCTATCTTGATGTGATCAATAGAGTAACTATCGAAAATTTTCTTAGCGGAAATCAGCGTCTTTACTCCCCCTGGTTTTAATGGCATGTCGGTAATTAGCATTAGTGCGCCAATAGCTATTTTATAGGCAAAACCCACTACGAAGAGAGTAGCGCACTCCATGTCAATAGCTTGTGAACTTTCCTCAACTAGCCGCTGTTTAAAGTCTTCCTTAAATTCCCAGAAACGTAAATTGGTGGTATGGATTACTCCGGTGTGATATTTTTTATCGAGACTTTCTAGTTCTTCGCATACATGACGTTGAATAACAAACGAGCTTAATGCTGGGCATCTTGTTGGAGAAAATGCTTCGGATGTTCCTTCTGCTCTAATTGCTGCTACAGGGTTAAAATAATCACCCATGCTATATTCGCCCCTAAGCCCCCCGCACATTCCTAGCAAGAGAGTAGCTTTGGGTTTGATAAATGATAGTAATTCAGCTATTAGGGCCGCAACGGGTGAACCCATGCCAAAGGCTATAATAGAAACTTTTCTTTCTTCATCATGGCACGCGCTCATAATAGATCCTTCGACGGGGCGGCGATTATAGATATTGGCAAAATGTTCAACATATACCTTAGAGTTTGATAACAAGATGTATGGTTGAAAATGTTCTATTGGGCTTCCCGTATAGCGCTCGAGAAATTGTTTGCCTATCTCCTCACGAGACAGAGGAAGATCGTCTTCATTTAAGTA
>CAZTPH010000191.1:0-2091 GCA_964614705.1 uncultured Coxiellaceae bacterium | reverse complement strand
TTAGCATTTAATTTAGCAAACTTTTTTCTTTGATTACTACTAATCTCAGTAGCTTGCAATATTTCTTCTATTTTTATTTGCTGAATAACTCCAGATTCTGGAAATAACTCAATCAATGCATCAACCAGTTTTTTTACCAATGAAGCTGGTATTTGATTGCGCAGCTCATGAAATATATCTATGGCTAATATACGTATGGCTTTCACGTTATCTTTCGATTTGCTAAACAATCTAACAATATATTTCTTAAAACCATCAAACCAACCCTCGCTGACATCACCCTTGGTAATTAACATATCAAGAAAATAATGCGTTATCTCTTCAGTAAGTGGTACATGATTTTGCGCTATCCTCAAACCAATAAATAATGCAGTTACTGGGTCATCTAACTTCATAAGCATACTACGATCATCATTTGGGATAACAAAATCATTGAGTATCTCAAAATGAATTTCTTTATCCGTATTTAAACGATTGATAACTAGATCTGTAAAATGGATTTGGTCGTAGGCATAAATATTGAACACATAGTCTAATAACTCTTCAGGCAAAATACCCAAAGTTTTTTTAAGATCATAAATATGTTTAGATAATTTATTCAGTTCATTATCATGTTTATAGCTGTACAAACCTGACGTTAGAGTAGCAACGACAAACTGTGATACCAGCTGTCTATCTATTATGTTAACTTCACGGCATAATTCTTGAAAACAATCTAACAACTCTTCGGGAATGATATAACCATATTTATTTCCCACAATTGTTAGTTCACTCATTAACATCTTACTATTATCCTTGAGCAGTAATGGGAGAAAAACGCTAAATATTTCAGGTTTTGACCAATCTTTCAATGAAAGATCCTTAAGTCCTCGGTAAAGCTGAGAAATAATTATGGATTTTGCCAATTGGTCATCATCCGACCAATCTAGTAGATATTTCAAGTGTCTTGGCTCTTTATTATAACGAATTACATTATCTGTTAATACATACGCTATCATAGCTAAAACTGTTGAAACATCTTCTCCCTCAACATTAGCAGCAATTTGCTCCAAAAATACCTGCTGATCTTCGCTTAAAACACAAGAGTTAAGGTCATCATCACAAATTACACGCATTACATTATCAAGGGTACAACGCTCTATACATGATTCGGGACGCAAAGTAATTATTATCTCTTCAACTGTGGGACAATATTGTGCAAATAACTTATTGCTCCAATTGGAACCTACGCTCTCTTCAGTAGCATATAACTTATATTCACCTATACCGCCAGTCTCAATTTGTGCAGCCACTACTTTGATTGGCATAATTATATCAAAAATCTGATCAATTAAATGGTCAGCTTTAATAACAAAACCATCCCAAAAACCGTGATTCCTTGGACTTTCAACACGAGTTAATTGATCTTTGTTCTCCTCATCATGAATAGACATATTTATAGCATCCCCTCCAACAACAGGCTGATTTATAGCATCTAAAATATCCACATTAAGAGCTTCTTGTTCATCCCTAGATAAACCACTCGAATAATCAATATTGGTTTGTTGAGTTTGATTGGCCTTCTGATTAAATGTAGTTCGTTTGGCATCAGTTTTAAGAAACTCAAACCTATGGTTCAGTACTATGTTGATCTTACCCAATTCTTCAAATGGCCAATACCTTTCGGTAAAGATATTCTCCTGCTCTTTTTTATTACATCCCGACTCTTCATGACAACGATCCGGATGGTGTTTATAGATAAAATCTCTTTTAGCTTTTTTAATATCTTCATTTGTAGCAGCTTGATTTAATCCTATTTTTTTGATCAGCCAATCATGATATTTAGCCAACTCCTTATTATTCCAATTATCAAAGGAACCATGCAGTAACTTTAAGTATTCAAAATAACCTGCATCATTATCCTCAAAGGTTATATAGCTAGTTTCAGTGGCTATCTTGCTCTTTTTAGCTTTGCCTATCACTATATCTGGATCTCGTCTTACTAACTCCGTCATATGCCTTTCAAAGCCAAAGAGATTGCTATTAATATTTGAGCTAGGATTAGTTAGACCAACTTTGAGCTTAAGTCCAATATAGGCGCTATATCCTCTT
>CAZTPH010000190.1:0-2162 GCA_964614705.1 uncultured Coxiellaceae bacterium | reverse complement strand
TGTTCAAAAATACGTTGCCGAAAATCTCTGACAATATTCCTACCAACTTTAGTTAAGAAAAATGATGATAAAAAGTAAGAAATCCCGCGCAAGGCCAAAACAATAATGATCATTAAAGGCAACCATTGAAACCACCAGATCTGATTACCGCTAGACCAATGATTTAAAAGTGGCTTTATCGCCCAGGTTAAACCAGCATCGGTAATAGTAGCCAAAAGCGTTCCAACAATGCCTAAGATAAAATATAACCAATATGGACTAGCACATTTAAGCAGCCTTAAGTACACCCTCCAACTATCGTATTGTTTATTTTGCTTTATCATAGCTAATTACCCCAAATCATGCCAAAAGCGTCGAATCTTCTTTCTATAACTAACTGGATCAAGTATAGCCGATTTATCATCAAATTTAAAAGTAATCGCACCACTTTCTGCTGAATTCAATAAGATAGCATCTATTTCACCATATCTAGCAAGAACTTTCTTGCTAGGAAAACGAAATCTATTTTTATATCCAACCGGGAAGATAACATATTTTGGTTTAACCTGACTAACAAAATTTACTGTCGATGAAGTAGCGCTACCATGGTGAGGAGCTACCATTATACTACTCTTAAGTTTACCTTCATAAGAAAAAACCAGAGATTCTTCGGCTACGCGCTCGATATCTCCTGGCAAAAGAAGAGAGTTACTTCCGGTTTTTACCTGTAAAACACAAGAGGCATTGTTACCAGATAAATCACTAGCAGCAAACGGAGACAAAACCTCAAATTCCACCCCATCCCAAACCCATTTTTGTCCCGCAAAACAGCGCGTGGGATTATACGACAAAAATAACTCAGGGGAACTAGTAACAATTTGATTTACTGGCCACGATTTTAAAATCTCTATCGCCCCACCACTATGATCACTGTCACCATGACTTACCATCATAACATCTACTTTCTTAATCCCCATCTGACGCAGATAAGGAATAACTATATTTGACCCTGCATTATAATCTAAAAATCTTGGTCCAGTATCATATAACAAAACATGATTTTTAGTCTGAATAACAGCTGCCAACCCCTGCCCTACATCAAGATTAGTAAACCAAACTTCTGATCTATTTTTCGGCAATCCAGGATGATAAAAGTAAAGTGGCGCAAGCCAAACAAATCCCAAATATTTAAACTTGAACCCCCTGGGAGCCAAAAGCAATGCAACCCCTATTAACGATGTCATTAATACCCAACCATTATAAATTGGATGATACCAATTACAGGAAAAGTTATCCGCTAAAAAACTAAGCCACCACCAAACCAGATGAAAAATTTTACTACTAGCGATTAAAATCATCTCTCCTAAATTCGTAGAGATAAACAATAATAGCGCTCCAAACAAAGCGATGGGGATTACAACCATACAAACAACCGGCATAGCAATTATATTTGCAACAATCGTTACTAATGAAGTCTGTTGAAAAAATAACAAAGTAAATGGTAAAAGTGCAAGCGTAACAGTTAACTGCATTCGCCAAAAGCTGGATATTTCCGATTCTTTTGCACCTATCCTATTGCTCACCACATAGATAATTGCAGCAACCGCCATAAAAGACAACCAAAAACCTATTGTTAATATTGCCAGGGGATTAAAAATCAAAACGATTAACAACGACCATAACCAAGCTTGCCAAGATCTTCCCTTACGTCGAGATAAAACCATAATACTAAAAATAGTTAGCATTACTAAAGCACGTCTACTAGGAATAGACATACCAGAAATTAGGGCATAGATTAAACCAGCAATAAATCCAGCAACTATTCCGGCCTCACGTGCTGGCATCACTAGAGGCAAACACCCCGACAACCTCCACAAAAATTGCACTAACAAAAGCACTACGCTTGCTACTAAACCAATATGTAGCCCTGAAATTGCTACCAAATAACTAGTTCCAGTATCCCGCATTATCTGCCATTGCTTTTGCTCTATTTCATCTTCTAGCCCCGTAACAAAAGCTGTCATAACGGCAGATAAACTATCGGCTAATAAAACAGCATTAATTCGTTTAATTAAATTATCCCTTACTCTAGTCAAAAAATATTTATACCATTGAGATGACAAAATTTTGTTACTATCGCTTGCCACTACATATCCAATAGCTCGAATATGTTTTATCAGCAT
>CAZTPH010000189.1:0-2202 GCA_964614705.1 uncultured Coxiellaceae bacterium | reverse complement strand
ATTTATAGCCGCCCCTTGCTCCTTTGGCTGATTTAATTAAGCCCGCTTTTTTTAAATTTCCAAGCTTCAATTAAATAGTGAGCGCCTTTGTGTTTTACTAGACGAGAAATCATAACAACGTATTTTTTGGGCTCAAGATTAAATTGTCTTAAACTTGCATTGTCGTTCTTGGCAGTTGATTTAACTTTTCTAATTCCGTTTGGAATATAATTAGTGTTGGTTTTATATTCATTAAGATAATAACTGTGCAAAGTTTTGGAAACAGTTATTGTTTCGTCAGCAAAGTAAGCAGCGGTCTTTTCGCCCAGACGTAAAGCCAAGCGAGCAAACCAACCCCATTTTTGGTGGTAACGATCCAAACAGTGAGTAGTCACAACTACCTTTACCTTAGGAGCAAAGATTTTTGGGATCCAAGCTAGTAAAGACGGACCAACACCATGATAATGAATAACATCTGGTTTTTGTCCAATTGCGTTGATGCTAGCAGTTAAAGTATTAGTAATGGCATCTAAGTGTTTAGTTTTAATAGAAGAAGTGTGAATAATTTTAATTCCTTTGTATTGTTTGGTATTGACTGGGGTGTACCATTTTCTAGCGTATACCAAAACATCATGGCCTCTGTCTACCAGTTCGCGAGACAGCTCCTCTACATGGCGTTCAATGCCACCGTAGATAGCTGGGATGCCTTTTTGTCCAATCATGGCGATTTTCATATATCACAGATTTAACAGATTAATAACACAGATTACGCTGATTTATAAAGGATTTCACAGTTTATAATCTGTGAAATCCTCTGGTTAATCTGTGTAATCCATGCTCAAAACATACAAGTATAGCACAAAAACGGGATTTTGTCAAGGGGTGCGTTGTAGATAAAAATAAATGTTCCAAAACCTCTTCCGAGTAGATAACAAATCGGTTACCATAGTGATCTATGAATATGATAACCAAAAACAATATTTACAAGGAGCATTTAGGAAAATGGCTTAAAGCTAGTAAAAAAGGAGATAAAAAGACTAAAGGAGAAATAATTAACCATATTTGCTTTGTAGCAGGGGTTCATCCTAAATCAGTACCTCGTTCCTTTAAGCGAATACAACTAAGAAACGGGGCTGAAGAAAAAAGAGGGAGAAAAGAATATTATACACCTGATGTAATTCTTGCCCTTAAAGATGTTTGGGACATTGCTAGTGAGCCTTGTGGTGAAAATTTGCAAGGAATTATGGCTGATTATGTAAAAATATTAAAGCGTGATGGAAATTGGGAACATTCGCCAGAGGTAACTGCCAAGCTTTTAGAGATGAGTTTGGGAACTATGAAAAAGAGAGTGGGCAAATTTAAAAGAAAAAAGTTTGTATCTCATGGTAAAAGCTCAACTAAACCCGGTGCTATTCATACTTTAATCCCCATCAGACGTGGTGATTGGGATAAAGCTGGCGTGGGAACTGAGCAAATTGATACTGTAGCTCATTGTGGACATACACTGGTTGGTGATTTCGTCTTTACAGTTAATGCTACTGATGTACCAACCTTATGGGGTTCAAGACGAGCCCAGTGGAATAAAGGACAGATAGCCACTGTAAAAAGTATGACGCATATGAAAGATGATTTACCATTTCCAGTGATTGAATGGCATCCTGATTCAGGCAGTGAATTTATTAACTGGCATTGCAAAGGCTGGTGCGATGAAAAAGGCTACCAACTAACCCGTTCTCGGCCTAATCATAAAAATGACAACTGTTTTGTAGAAGAAAGAAATGGTCATATAGTAAGAAGATGGGTTGGACATACTCGTTTAGATGTTAAAGATGTTGTTAAAGCTTTAAACGAGGTGTATGATGTACTTACTCCTTACCTTAATCACTTTATGGCTTCAAAAAGAACGATCAACAAAGAAAGAGTAGGAGCTAGATGGAAGATTACTAGAGAAAACAAAGCTAAAACGCCTTATCAACGAGTTTTAGAACGAACTGATGTTACAAAAGAGATAAAAAACAAGTTAAAAAAAGAACACGAGTCACTTAATCCTTTAAAGTTAAAAGAAAAAATTGATAGAAGATTAAAAGTAGTATTTAATTTACAAAAAAACTGTGGTATACCGATGGTGGAAAAGTGATTTGGGTAACCGTTTATTTTTATCTACTGCGTACCAGTCAAAAATAATTACACACAGCTCTTAATACAAACAATATTATCAAATGC
>CAZTPH010000188.1:0-2213 GCA_964614705.1 uncultured Coxiellaceae bacterium | reverse complement strand
ACTTACCATTATAAAAGTAGGATAATGTTTCTTAAATTTATTTACATAATTTTGGCGATATTTTTCGTTTGGCAGCTTTACGGATATCTAAAAACTCATCCGGAAGCTTTATCCAAAATTAATATCAATAAAAGTCTATTTACGCTAGGTATTTTGGCGCTGATTTTAATTGGATTTGTTGCCATGTTGGTATTGCTAGTCAGAAAATAATTCCCCACTATTTAATACCATCCGACCAGGACTACGCCACTCTATTTTTTTGTCTTAACTTTTTTTTCATTTATTGCAGCCTGTTGGTATGATTAGGGTTTGACTGCCTTTAGGCTAGTTTTTCTATTAATATCAAACTTGGTTTTATCAAGATTGTCCTTCGTCTTGGCCATAGTTATCCATAATTTCAGTCTCTACCTGCAACAGGTTAAACTTTTACGCACTAGTTGCAACTGTCCATTGTTAGATAAAACTATCCAAGCAACCGCTCAAGCTCGTCTGACTTTAATCCGGTAATTTGGCAAATTGTAGTTTTATCAAGTCCAGAAGCTAACATCTTTTTGGCTACCTCAAACATGCCTTCTGCTTTGCCCTCTGCTCTGCCCTCCTCTCTACCCTCTGCTCTGCCAACCACCTTGCCTGCTGCAAAATTAGATTCTGTTACGCTTTCTCGATAACGCAAGTTCTCTACAAATCTATCGTAGGCTGCCCTTTCCGGCTCTGGTAATTTAAAAGAATCTAGCTTTTCTTTGGCCTCAAGCAGACCCTTCGCGTGAAAACTATCTTTGATCTCTTCATTTTTTAAAAAGTAGATCCATTCATCTAGCGTATCTTTAGCTATATCATTAAACTGATTAACTTTAATCAGGTAATATTCTGGGTAGATCTCATGGACACACCCCTTTTGATATAAGCTCTTTTGCTTCTCACTTAGATCTAAAATATCATGATTGTGCATACCAATAAAAGAGGTCGTGCCATGATAGACATAATCACTGCCATGACCCAGGTCAAAATATAGAATATTTACCGAGTAGACCTTCTTGACATTAGCATAAGTTTGGCCAGCCTTCATATGTTCGCTGATAATCTTAGAGGTACCAAATAGCATGCGGTGAAAATAATCATATTGGGTATTTACTTGCACCTCGATTAATACTAGCTCGCCATTATCTAATTTTACTAAAATATCTATTTTATTGTATTTGCCATCATCTGATTCTTTATTACTTTCGCTTTCCAATAACTCGATAATCTTTAGGTCACGACTAAGTAGTTCACTCAAAAAACCCTCTAAAATGCCAAAGTTGGCCTTGCTTCTTAGAAGCTTCTTCATCGCCCAATCGAATCTTACTAGTCTTGTGGTCATATTTGCCTCGCTATATCATGATAGTTTCTAGCGAAATCTATAACAGATAGAAAGCGATTTTACAACACTTAGGGTTTTGCTGCAATTGGGAGCAGAAGAAGCAGGGGTCAACTCTGCAATATACATAATACCAATCTCAGATAAAATATTATCACCGTTTATTGCGCCCATACAGGGCGCTTATTTGTACTCTCTCTACTCGGGGTTACCTTCACCGCTTCGCGGTTCAGTCACCCCGAGCTATATATATCACACTCCTGCGGAGTGTTCTGACCACTCTGCGGCAAATATCGTAAAAGAAATGTTGTAAATTGGATCCCGCGATCAAGTCGCGGGACGACGCCCATTTTTTTGTCTTCCAGCGGCTTCGACCGCAGGATCTATTATGCGTCTGTCTTCCCGCAGCGCGCTTTTTAGCGACCGCGGGATCTATTATGCGTCTGTCTTCCAGCGGCTTTGACCGCATATCTTTATACACAAATATGTAGCTATCGCGGAAAACAAGCTGGTAAAGGGTTATAAAGGGGTATAATTATTTGCATACATAAGTAACCTAGCCTTCCAGGCGGCATAATACGCGGCAATCCTAAAGTTATGTATAAAGATATGGCTTCGACCGCGGGATCTCTATACATAGCACGCAGCAGAAGACACTCAGTATGCGTTCAAACCACATTTAAAACGTCCTGAAAGAGACGTTATAACTATAGCCTATGGTGACCTAGCCACAACGTGGCGACGGGAACCATAGGAAACGATTACCCAAAAATCTGCGCCCTGAAAGCGGCGCTATATGGCGCGAATAATTATAGGGTTTTTAGAATTTTTCCGATTTGTTTATGTGGATCCCGCG
>CAZTPH010000187.1:0-2279 GCA_964614705.1 uncultured Coxiellaceae bacterium | reverse complement strand
ATATTAATGCTAATAAGTTTGATACTAATTCTACTATGATGCATGGTATGGCAACTGAGCAATTAGGAACTGGAGTATTACGTACCTTTAGAGCAGATGGAGATATAACTTATGATGCTTCGCAGGCTATTTCAAAACTGCCAACAAGTGTTAGAAGTAGTGATCTTTTGAGTGCATCATTTTCAAAACAAGCAGAAACTTCAAATACAGCATCTATTCAAGACCAAAAAACTTATGATAAATCCATATCTAATGCCGTTTCAGATTTTAGTAGCTTGAGTAATACATTAGGTAAGAGTAAAAATATTGGGGAAAGCTTTAGCTCAAGGGAAGCTGTATCTGCCGGAAATAGCTTTTCTGATATGAAAAATATTGCAGAAACCGTAGCTAAGCGTAATCATGTGGATGTTAATGATGTATTTAGAGGATTGGTTAATTTTAGTCAACATGGAGAACTTGGTGGTGGGGCGTCTGCTTCTGCTAAGGTGCCTAATTTTAAAGTTGGTAAAGGTGGTATTGAAGTAGGAATTGGAGCGGATATTGGGTTTAGAGGAAGGTTATCTACTGAACATTCAAGAATACAAGAATCATCAACCCAGCATGGTGTTGGTAGAAGCATAGATATAACTGCTGAGGAAGCGAGAAGATTTAGCAGCGATCTCCATAAAGTGGAGGAATACAGCAAAACGAAGCATGCTGATACTAATCACTCAGTAGCAGATTCACAGCTAACCCAGCTTTCTACGGATCTTAGAAGCGCAAGGAGTGCTTCAGAACAGCACGCTATCCATAAATCCGAATCTGAAAGATTAAGTAACGCTGCATCCTATGTTAGACAGCATTCTGGCCAAATTGATAGTGATTTGGGTCAGGAAATAGCAGATTATGTGGTGAAAAGGGTCGGACGTGAGGAAGCAGAGCAACTATTTGCTGGCAAAAATAGGTCTAAACTTGAGGAAATTGCTAAGGAATATATTAGTAATTCAGGTGCAGAAAGTAGTATAATGGCGCAGTATCAGCAAGATAGTTCTGGAATCAATCCAGGCCAAAAGTATCAAGCTGGACAGACAGAATTTAATGCTAAGGTGAGAGATTTAAGTATAGAGCATGATAAAAATAAACTTAGGATAGACCAGAGTGCAAAAGCTAAGGATGTTGGTTTTGGTCAAGAGCAGCAAAAGCAATATGAGCAATTAGAAAATGAGGTTAAAAATAAGAATTCAGAGATTGCCGAAAAACTAAATACGCGTAAAACTGACCAAAATAATGATTACGATACTATGAAAAATGAAGTTACTAAAAATATCAAAGATGGTGAAGAAAAATCACGAAGTTCAGCTTTTGATATTAAAGATAGTATAAAGCCAGCTTTCGCAAATAAGGATAATAATAAAAAGTAAAACAGATAAAAAGGTTTATATGAAATATTTAATTACTAGTATTTTATTTTTTATCACTATAAATAGTTTTGCTATTAATCAAAAATTGGTTGATGGTGCAGAACGATATGAGTCTGCTGTCAAAAATTTAAAAGAGACAGAGACAGCCATACAGGTAAAACACAAAACATTAACAACTTGGCTCAAGGAGTTGGATGCAGAAAAAAACAAAAACAGTAATTTTAGGTCGGATGCTATGATTGGGCTTTATCAAGAGCACATAGATGAAACAAAAAATACGATTAATAATCTTAAAGCTCAATATGCTCAAACCAAGGGAATTATCGAGAAACTTGAGCCAATAAAGTTAAAGTATGATAAACAAATAGAAAAAAGTCGAAAAAGGGAGGAGCTCAAAACAGCACTCTTGAATATTACAGGTATGTTAATATTACCTTTAAGCGTATTTGTGTTTATTTTTTGGGTAATTGTCTATATGCGTAAAAAATGTCAGCAACTGCTTAAAAAAGGCAAAATTTCTCA
Organism: uncultured Coxiellaceae bacterium; assembly: GCA_964614705.1. Lineage (GTDB taxonomy): Bacteria > Pseudomonadota > Gammaproteobacteria > UBA9339 > UBA9339 > CAZTPH01. The sequence goes on along the minus strand of CAZTPH010000187.1, from coordinate 357 downwards.
GGATGAGTACGATCGTCTTATGTCGGTTTCTCATGAAAAAGCTACATTATTTAGTGATGATGATAGAACTAACCCGGCAACTGGTCTTAGGATGATCGGTGGTTGTGATTCTGGCGGCAATCCTTACGGTTGTACATTTAGAAATAGTACTTCAGAAACTCATCGAACCAGATGGGATTAATTTTTTAAAATCATAAATATTTATGGAAACAAAAAATAAAATTGATGTGGTAAAAAGACAAAACGACTACGAACACAAAAGACTATCTTTAAAAAATATTGCTCAATTTGTTTATCTATGCCAGATACTATCATTTTTGTTTGGCATAAGTGCGATTATTGGGGTGGTGATAAATT
>CAZTPH010000186.1:0-2281 GCA_964614705.1 uncultured Coxiellaceae bacterium | reverse complement strand
CGACCATTAGTAGCACGGTTAATTTTGATTGAATAAATATCTCAGCCAATTTTCCTGCAATATTTAAAGAAGATTTATTTTCTGCCACTTTAGTTTCTCTTTTAAATTAATTATTTACTATATTTAAGGTTGACGACAATCCATCGACCAGAATTTGTAGTTGAGCTTGGGCTAATAACCGATGATAGCGTGCCATAATCGCTTGTGATTTTGCTCCATTAAGACGCATCTCAGCATCTAATAACTGTCCAAGCGTAACTATCCCCTGGCCATACCTTCTCGTAAGATCACTAACAACTTTAGCCATCTGATGAGCTACTTTCTCACTGGCATCTACTTGCATCTTTGCTATTTCGATAGCACGCAAAGTTTGAATCACAGCTAAACGCAAGTTAATAGTTAAATTATCCAAGTTGGCAATTGCCTCATCACGCATGGCTTGCGCATGCTTAGTTGCACCCAACTGCTCACCGGAACTAAACAGCTGCCACCGCATCCGTAGCATTGCCCCATTTGCCGGTTTCGCTAACTTTAAGGTATCAGCGTTCCAATCATGCCTTAAATGCAAATCAATTGTCGGCAGATGTTGGGCATGGGTAGTATTTACTCCAGATTTAGCAGCATTGATCTGTGATTTAAGAGCTAAAATTTTGGTATTATAAGATAGTGCGCGATTAATTAACTCGTTTGTAGAACCATTAATTTGAGGCAACTGTACACCATGAGCTGGTACAAGATTAGTGCCAGATTTACCAATTATAGCAAGAAAACTATCTAATTGATTACGATGTTCTGATGTAGCTACAGCAAGTGCAACTATGGCTGATTGTAAATTAGCTTCCGCCATTAAACGATCACTTTCAATAGTTACAGATTGCTGCTGAAGGCGTTTAGTCATATCTAAATATTTAAGTGCGGATTTTTTAGCATCTTGAGCTACCAAAACTAGCTCTCCAGAACTAAGCACTCCCTCATAACTTTGTAATACCGCATAAATTAATTCACTTTTTGCCTGCCGATTACCGTGACGCGCAGAGACAAGTAACTCTTGCATCTGTTTAGTAGCAGCAAAATCTCCTCCTCCATGAAAAAGTGGAATAGTGATCGCTACTGCATGATTGAAATTATTGTAGTAACCAGGGCTATCAAGATCATGTGGTTTGATATAAAGCGATTCTGGACCGGTATATTGACCCAATCCAAAATCAGCAAATGTAGCATTTCCTTGAGTTAGTTTGTAACCAAAAACTGACATTGGATTATTGCTACGATCATAACTTGCTTCAACAAAGACCTTTGGTCCTCCTCTGCCACGTGTTGAGGTTACCATAGCTTCAGCTGCTTTCACTTTAGCTGAGCTAGCAGTTATTTGTGGGTTTGAGGATAAAGCATAATTTACCGCGGTAGAAAAATTAATCGCTTCACTATCATATGCGGCTAAAACAGTAGCAGACAAAAAAAACAACATAGCTAGTAGTAGATTTAACATACCGATCGCCCTCCACCCTTGGCAGGAGTTTGGCAATATAAATCATGTAATACGTTTAAGATCTGGGCACTGCTTTTGTCAGCCAAAGAATAGAAAACCGTTTGATTTTGCTTGCGAGTGGCTACTAACTTTCTTTTTCTTAGCACTCCTAAATGTTGCGAAAAAGCAGATAGACTCAAATGAGAAGTTTTATGTAGATCTGTTACCGATCGCTCACCTGAAACCAATTGACATAAAATTACTAATCTTGCTGGATGAGCTAGAGCTTTTAAGAGGTCGGACACCAATCCCACTTTTTGGTGAAAATTAATTTGTTTTATATTTCGCATTTTTCTAAATTAGCATTTGCTAAAATAGATGTCAAATAAATCCATTGTCACCACAAGGACTATGAATGAAAAGTTAGTTAGATGATGACTTATATTCAGTATAATAAAGAAGTGTTGTAAATTAGATCCCGCGATCAGAGCCGCGGGAAGACAAAAAAAATGGGCGTCGTCCCGCGACTTGATCGCGAATGGACGTCGCCTGAGCGACGCGCTTTTTAGCGACCGCATACTGGGCGTCGTCCCGCAACTTGATCGCGGGATCCACACAAACAAATCGGAAAAATTCTAAAAAAACTATAAATATCCAACGTAATATTGCGCCGCTTTCAGGGCGCGGATTTTTGGGTAATCATTTTCCTATGGTTCCCGTCGCCACGTTGTGGCTAGGTCACCATAGGCTATAGTTATAACGTCTCTTTCAGGACGTTTTAAATGCGGCTTGATCGCACACTGAGTGTCTTCT
>CAZTPH010000185.1:0-2285 GCA_964614705.1 uncultured Coxiellaceae bacterium | reverse complement strand
CAGTCAATTCTCCTGCAATTTTATACATATTGGGAATCATCAAGAGCAAACCTTGCGAAGCTGTATAAGTAGTAGCTAGCGAACCGGTTTGTAAAGCACCGTGCAAAACCCCTACTGCACCTGCTTCACTTTGCATCTCAACTACTTGCGGAACCGTACCCCAAATATTCTTTACACCATCGGCTGACCATTGATCTGCGAGCTCCCCCATCGAAGTTGAAGGAGTAATAGGATAAATAGCACTCAATTCAGTAACTCGATAAGCAACATGAGCAACTGCTTCATTGCCATCCATTATTTTCATCTTTTTGTCTACCATATTTCTCTACCTATCTATTCTATATATAAAATCAACGATCGACCATAGTCATAGCGCCGCATGGACAAACCTTAACACATTTACCACAGCCCATACAAAGCTCAGCATCAACTTTAGTAACCTTACCACTTTTACTATCATGTTGGATAGCATTTACTGGACAAATTGCATAGCATTTACCACACCCAAAGCAATTGCCGCAAGAAAAACAGCGTTCCGATTCATGTTTAACCCCTGCTTGATCTATTCCAAGCAACACCTCGGCAAAAGATTGAGTTCGCTTGCTTGCGCTTAAAGTACATTCAAACCAAGTTTTAGATTTAACCTCACAAATATTTAATTTGTCATAAGAGCTTAAGTCCGAACTAATATGTAATTTTTCAAACATAGCCAGATCACCTTTAGCACGCTTAACGAAAACTTTTGCATTAAGATAAGCATTGATATGGTAAGCGGCTCTTCTACCGTGCCCTACTGCAAGCGTAACGCTACGATCACCGGGAATCATATCTCCCCCAGCAAACACCCCCCTCATCCCGGTCATAAAAAAATTATCCACTGCCACCGATCCATTCGGCTGTAAATCAATTTCAGAGTTTTTGCGTAAAAACTCTGAATCAGGAATTTGATTTAAAGCAAAGATCAAACAATCTGCAGGTATTTTTTCAGTTTGGCCGGTATTTTTTGGTCTACCTTTGTCGTCAAGCTCATTGATGCTTACAGTGATATTTCCATTAATAAAATCAAGCACACTTCTTAAAAAAATTAATTTTATCCCTTCTTCTAAGGCATCTTTGATTTCATGATCGAAAGCAGACATCTTATCTTTAGTGCGATGATAAACGATAGTAACATCTTGCACTCCCAATCTTCTAGCAGTACGCGCAACATCGATAGCGGTATTGCCTCCCCCATAAATCACCATCTTAGCACCCAAATTTGGAGTGTGCCCAAGCGCCACTTCTCTTAGATATTCTACCGCATCCATAACTAAACTAGGTCTATCGATAGGAATAGCTAAATTTCTACCCAAGTGAGCACCAAGCGCTAAAAACACCGCATCAAAATTACCATCTGCCTGCTCTTTTGCAAGATCACTAACCGGATGTCCATATTCGATCTTTACTCCCATCGAAGTAATACGAGCTATCTCACCAAAAAGAATTTGCTTGGGCAAACGATACTCTGGTATTCCAACTAACATCATCCCACCTGGCTTGGGTAATGCTTCGTAAATAGTTACCGAGTGACCTAATAAACGCAGATAAAATGCGGCAGTAAGGCCAGCGGGTCCTGCACCAACTACTAAAACCCTTTTACCACTTGTTACTTTAAGTGGCTCTATTTGCCAACCTTCTTTAATAGCTAGATCACCTAAAAAACGCTCTATGCAGTGAATATTTACCGTAGAATCATATTGGGTACGATTACATCTAGTTTCGCAATAATGGTAACAGACTCTACCGTGAACTGATGGAAATGGGTTTTTTTCTAATATTACTTGCCAAGCTGGATAATATTCATTTTGTTTGGCTAGCTCAATCCAACGCTGGATATCTTCGCCTGCAGGACAGATAGCGTTGCATGGCGGTAGTTTATTAAGACATACAGCTATCTTTTTCGATCTTTTTTTTAGCTCTTGCTTTATCTCTTCTGACATTTAAAAAACCTTAAATAACAAAGAATTATATAATTACATTAATTAGTTTTATTAAACCTAAAAGCAGCTATAAAACAATCCACAAATTTAGGATAATTCTATCTGACTTAAAAGTAAACTATTTTTAAGAGCCATTTTTAGAGCAATGCACTTGATTATTGGTACTCTTTAGAGCAAATATAATGCGGTCTATTGGCAACGCAGAGATAAAAAAATACGTATTTTGGCTTACACTAATACGCACTTTTTTGCATCTTCTATCTAGTGCCTGAAAGAAAACCCCTGTTTTTTTAAAAAATATACCTC
>CAZTPH010000184.1:0-2296 GCA_964614705.1 uncultured Coxiellaceae bacterium | reverse complement strand
CATTGTTTGGCGAAGATTTGAAAGAACAAATCCATCAACAAGCCCTCGATAAAATAAACTCTTATACCGGAATCAAAACCATAACCACCCATACTCCCGACCAAAATATCAAAAATCTCCTTGATAGCGTTATTGCTAAAAATAATTTTAATCTTGAAATTAATAAATCTCCGAAATCGGATAACCTATTCAAAATATATGATGAAATTAATAAAGAAGGTGCCAGAAAAATATTCATCACTAATATAAGCAGCAATGATGAAAATAAAAAACAGTTATTACAAGCCATCAAAGATAAGGCTAACTTTCCTATGCTAGCAAAACTGGAAAATAAAAAGGCCAAAATAGAGCTGCTTGAGTTTGCCATCCAGGAAAATATTAAAACTGTATCTGATTACAGTGGAATAGCCGCAATTGCATCGGAATTGCTAGAATTAGAAAAAATACCGGAAGATATAATTAATACGATATTTACTGATACTAAATGTAAAATAGGGGATGTAATAGGGCAAGTTAAGGCTCTTAATCTTACTCAGGATATCAAAGATTCAATCATTCAATCAGGACTAAAAGCTTACTTTATACCGGATTTGCGCGCAGGCTTATCTCCTGTTGTTAAAAATGAACTAGAGCAAAATTTTGACCTGACCGATTTTGCTAAACTTGATCTTGATAACCAAATACTTGGCCAAAAAGATGACACTGGTAAAAGACATAAAGAGATAGCTTCTTATGTTAAATTTATCTGCGAACGCAATAAATTAAAAAAATTACTCAATAGTGAAAAACCCAAACTTGATGATTTTATCAAAATATATAAAGAGATAGAGACGCATAAAGCAGAGATATATACCAAAAGCCTCCCTGAAGAAGAAAACTACAGCAGCCCAGAACTTGCTCTTGATCAATTTGAGTCTCTTGCAATATTAAGACTTGTCAATCAAGATCTAGGTAAAAAAGATGCGTTAAGCTGCGAGTTATTACGCGATTTAAACGAAGATCACAGGATAGCTCTTTTGGTTAGAGCTTTTGAAACTGGTGAAAGCAAGGAAAATGCTTACAAAAAAGCAGTCGTAGTCTCTAAATTAATCGGCATGCCAGAAGAGTTATTTAAGCTTACTGGCAAACCAATACAAGATATTAAGGGTGAAATTTATGATGCCTTGATTATCGGCAGCAGCTGGTTTGGGCTGACATCTACAGATAAAACAAAAAATGATTTGGCCACTTTGAAAAACAATCTGGAAAATATTAACAAACATTATTTTGCCAAAGACGAGATAAAATCTGAAACTAGTAAATTATTAGATGACGTACTATCAATCGCCAACTTAGAAGTCGAAGCAATTATAAAAGAGATTCAAAAACCTAAAAATATACTAACTTTAGAAGAAGAGATTCCCCCAAACCAACCTAAAAACAACTAACTACTTAAACAACTGGATCCCGCGGCGCGCCTTTAGCGACCGCGGGATCTATTATGCATACGCAGCTACTTGCACTACCACTTAGTAGCGCAATATAACTTAATCAGCGGCAGATGAACTTTATAGACCAAAGCTCGAGGAACTTGTTTTGCTACAATCAATTTATCTAAACTTCTTAAAGTAATTTTTAAACTCTTAGCTAAACTTGGTCTGTTTATTTTTCTATTGACTAAAAATTTCATCACCATTTTACGGATAGTTTCTAAATTTGCATGATGGTTTTTGGGGTCGAATGCCACAGGACCAACAGAGTAACGCAAACCATAAACAGTAGTTTTACTACACTTTGAAATAACTGTAGATACCCCAAGATTATTCATAATTCGGCTATAGAATAAAAAACCATGTGCATTGTAAATAAAAAAATAGAAAAAATCTTCCGTAATTACTACTGACTCATTTCAAAAAAATATTAGATAATCCTAAATTCGGGAGTTGGAATCGTTATGAGAGCGCTTAAGATATTGAAGACAATGATTTTCTTTTGAAATTTTTTACGAGACAGTGGGAACTCCCACGGGGAGTAAAAAATTTCAAAAAAAATCTATTAGATTCATTATATTAAGCGCTCGTAATAGATTCCAACTCCCGAATTTAGGATAATTAGTAATATTGGCTAATCATATCTACACGGCCACTTCGCTCAGGATCCAAAATTGGCCATAACCAATTATTAACATAATCAAGAATAAGATCGGTTTGCCAAGGTGGGTTAATTATATAAACACCACAACCAATAAAATTTTTCGACAAACTTGGCTTATCAACCATAAACTTACAACTTATAGCTGAATTACCAAAATTCTCTA
>CAZTPH010000183.1:0-2337 GCA_964614705.1 uncultured Coxiellaceae bacterium | reverse complement strand
GCAAATGATTTACGGACCTAAAAGTAAATTCTAAGGTAGCTCATAGGTAGCTTTGAAAGATTTACCAAAAAGTGGAATTTGGTTAGAAGCCTTGATTTATCTGGCTCCCCGGGAAGGGATTGAACCTCCGACCAAGTGATTAACAGTCACCTGCTCTACCGCTGAGCTACCGGGGAACATAACAGCACTGATTCAAAGTGCGCATCTTAACCGCTTAATTTAGCAAAGTCAATTTGAAGTCCAAATTCCGAATTGCCTCAAATTAAATCTTTCTGGGATGGTGGCACCCCCGTCCATTTTTACAGAAACCAACCTCAGCATTTACGCATGCATGCCAACATTTAGGTTAATTAGTCCATCAACAATCATCTTTTCTATGCATCTTCAAAAACGCACTTATTTGGATCTTTACGATGACACTCATAGCGAGAGTAGCTGCCACTATTTCCAGTGTACGACCAAAAGTTCATCGGTTTTTGGACAATTCCTTTTATTGAATTTCTTGGCGAAATAGTGTAAGCCAAATCACCTTCGTAGTAGCAGATACCAAAAGCATCTTTTGCACTCCAACTATCATACCAACCAGCTTTTAAAAATGGCTTTCCCTCATAGGTAGCATCACACACCAAACCTCCTGAAACATAATTCAGTTCGTAATTTTTTAATATCTTAATCATAACTCACCTCCCATAATAATATATTTTTTACCTGAGACTAGACACCATAGAAATTGAAATTCTATTCCTTCTTGCCGAAGGCAAAAAAAGCAAAGGAATTGCCTGCTTACTCCAGATATCTAATCGCACTATAGAAACACATTTATACAATGCTAAACGCAAAACCAATACTTTTACTGCCAAAAATTTGCCGACCATTTTACTAGCTACTTATTTTAGCCATCTCTGCGTAACATTAATTATTTTTTCACAAACTCACCCACCACCTCAATGTGACTGGTATGAGGATACATATCAGCAACACTTACTGTTAATAATCTATAACCGTTCTCCCCTAGTATTTTTGCATCTCTTGCAAAAGTACTAGGATTACATGAAACATAAACGACTTTTTTAGCACCAAATTCCTTAATCTTACGACATATCTCTTCTGCTCCGGTACGAGGCGGATCAAGTAATATCTTGTCGTATTTGAATTTTGACCAACTTTGTCCAGCAAAATCTCCCGTAAGATCAGCAGTAAAAAACTCCACATTATCTAACTGGTTGTCGGCAGCGTTTTTTCTAGCTTTTAGCACCGCACTATTACTACCCTCTACACCCACAACCCGCTTAGCACAGGTAGCAATAGGCAAGGTAAAATTCCCAATCCCACAAAATAGATCAAGAATATTATCCTTAAGCTCTACATTCAGCAAACCAACCACCAAGCCTACCAATTGAACATTAATGTAATGATTAATTTGGGTAAAATCAGTTGGGAAAAAGCTGATTTTTAATTTACCATCCAACAACAAATAACATAACGCTTGACCGCTACCGCTAAGAAGCCTGACACTATCAACTCCACCAGATTGCCCATAAACCTCAATTCGATGATCTTGGCTAAATTGATTTAACTGCAAAATATCTGCGGAAGAAAATGGCTGTAAATGGCGGATTACGATCGCCGCCACACCATCACCACAAGCAACCTCCAGCTGCGGTATATATTTACAAATTGATAAAGAACGTATCAATTTTTTCAATTCAGCTATTTTTTCACCAATAACTGGCATCAAAATTGGACATCTATCAATTTTCGCTACATAGGAACCATTTTTTTCGTGAAAACCGATTAGCAGCTCGTCCTTTTTCTCCAAATATTTTACTGATAATCTGGCCTTACTGCGATACCCAGAAGTAGGCCCAATAATTGGCGCTAAGACAACCACTTGAGATATTTCACCAATATACTCTAGCTGTTCAATCAGTGTATTAGTTTTCAGCTCAAGCTGTTTATCATGCTTTAAATGTTGCAACGAACAACCGCCACAAATGCTATAATGCTGACAAACTGGCTCTATCCTATCTAATGAAGCTTTGATGACTCGAACTGCTATTCCAGAACTAAATTTACTACTTTTCTTAGCATAAAAAAACTCTACTTCTTCTCCAGATAGTGCATTTTCGATAAAAATCACCTTACTTCCATCATGCGCGATCCCGCGACCCTCATGGCTTAGTTTGTCTATAACAATCAAATGTGGCTCTACTTTATTCATACAATTTTACGATATAAGCATACCTACAAAACATATCTAAAACAATATAATGATAACTTGACTGTCACTAATACGTGATATGACCGATATAGTTAGTACGTTAGTTGACCGATTGA
>CAZTPH010000182.1:0-2346 GCA_964614705.1 uncultured Coxiellaceae bacterium | reverse complement strand
AATGTTGATCAAAACCGCCAGAGAGGCATAGAGATATATGGCTGCAAAAAGTGGTACTGTGAAAGGTACCGCGGTATTCAATGGATGCATAATGTGATGAATGACAGCGAGATGTATCCAATGAATTCATGGAATATTTGTTAGCCTGTGTCCATACATTTTGTTCATATTTTCAAATTGTTATGACCAAAAGATGGTGGATAAAATAAGGAAAATGATTATAATATGTGCCCAACGACATGTTCTAATGGGAGTAGATATATGGCTATACTTAGAGAATTGGTTGCGGTATTTTTTAGTATCGCGCTTTTTGTCAACGCTGCCCTATTTATGCCACAAATACTGCGGCTATGGCGCACCAAAAATCCGGAGGGGTTGTCATTAATAACTTTTGGTGGATTTAATTTGATTCAAATACTAGCTATAATGCATGGTTATCTAAACCAGGACTATGTTTTAGCTGTAGGATTTTCCCTGAGTCTATTAACTTGCGGATTGATAACGGCTTTGATATTCTACTACAGGTTTAAAAAGCACAGTTGAAGCTCGATGCCACTAATCGTATGGTATAAATAATGGAGAATATAATGAGACAACTAACTTGCATTCTGTGCTTCCTTATCCTACTGTTTTGTAATACTGTCACCATCGCCGGAAAGCTCCGTGACAACCTGCTTACTGTCGTGTCAGTTACCCACGCTACTGATAAAGATGGGGGGCGCCATCAGTTTGGGACTGCTTTTGTTATTCGCGTGGGTGAAAAACGCTACATTGTGACATGCCTTCACGTACTCTATAATAAGAGCATATTGGGAAAAAGTGACGAGGTTTTGCCATATGAAACAACAAAAAAGATAAAAAAAGGTGAGCTTACCAACGTACAAAACGATATTTTGTTTATTAACCAGGATGGGATCTTATTTTCGTTTGTGGGCGATAATCTGCGATTCAAATTGATACCAGAACATGACATAGCAATAATAGAGGTGCCAGATAATCTCAACGAAGATTGGAATCGGAATAAAAAGCATGTGCTGGGTTTCCCATACCCTTTTGGTTCTAAAATCGTTGATACTCTATACGTCATTCCTCCGTCTAGCATTACGAAACCCTTGGATAGAGAACGGATACCACCTTACATCAACTTCTATCTATCCTCTTACCTATCATCGATTCACAACGACGCAGTGGACGTACCAGACAGCTACTTAGTGGGCGATGGTTTGGGTTATGACACGCAATACCGGGAGGATCCATCATTCGGAACTGATACGAAAGTGGCAGTGTCTTTGCTTAAAAATATAGAAGGAGGGTTAGAAGCGGTGTGGTCGCTGAATGATGTAAAATTTGCTACTATAATACCGAAGAACCAAAATCTATTTTACGGTTTTTTTAGGCAAAACAGAAATGATGGAATACAGCTGCATGGGATAAAAACAATCGGGGGGAATTCAGGCGGCGCATTGCTAAATAGGGATAATGAAGTTATTGGTATGGTGGTTGGGCGTAATAAATATTCCCAAGGCCTAATATCGATAGCCATCCATGCGACCCAGGTAATCAAAGAGATAAAAGACGATGATAATTGGATATCCCGAAAGGACGGACTAGTTAAAAATATTCAAGATACCGTATTTGCATTGGAACCTGTTAAGGGTCCTCCTGCCATGTCAAAAGAGTTTGATGATGATATGAAAGGTGTTGAAGGAGTTGTAGACATGAGCAATAGAGCCGTAAAGAACATCGGGGTTCCTAAGTTGGTCATACCATACGTGCCGCCGCCAAGTTATGAATCGGCAAAAATGCTGCTGAATTGCTGGACTTCTGGGGTGTTGTTTGGGTCAAGTCTATTGTGAGTACACAGATTAATTCTAGAAGTTAAAATTGTATGCAGTATATGCTGGAATTTTTATCAAAATTTTGCAAAACTAGACTTAATTTGGAGTTAAAAATGAATAAATATAAATATTTTAGATTAAAACAAGTTATACTGTTTTTGTTAGTGTTCAGTATCGGGATTGAAAATACATGGGCTGCTGGGGCCAAGGGATATAGAAAAAATCCTATGTTCGTTTTTTCGGCACTATCTGTATTTGGACTGCCCCCGACTAGCCGGACACTACCTTATGAAGCATATGCAACCATTTCGAATTGCATAGGAGCCATATAACCAATACTACTGTGCAGCCTTTTTCTGTTGTAAAACACTTCTATATATTCAAATATACTTAACTTTGCCTCCTCTTTTGTCGCATAACTACAATGATAAGTCACCTCTGTTTTAATCGTCTCAGCAATTCTGCCTGAACCACATATTTTTGTATAGATTGAGCCAGAACTCCTACT
>CAZTPH010000181.1:0-2356 GCA_964614705.1 uncultured Coxiellaceae bacterium | reverse complement strand
TATACGGACGGGATAACCGCTGAAAGCATCTAAGCGGGAAGCCTCCCTCAAGATTAAATTTCTCGTTAGTTTAACTAACCTAAAGATCCGTCGAAGACTACGACGTTGATAGGCTGGATGTGTAAGTGCAGTAATGCATTGAGCTAACCAGTACTAATTGATCGTGTGGTTTGATGATATAACCTCAAATGACTTCATAGATGTGTTGTAAGAAACTTAGTATTTGCTGTTACCCAGCTATCGAATGATTATTGACCAGTTTCCTGGTGGTTTGAGCTGGTGGGTCCCACCTGATCCCATTCCGAACTCAGTAGTGAAAACACCAAGCGCCGATGATAGTGTGAGGTCTCCTCATGTGAAAGTAGGTCGCTGCCAGGATTAGATTTAAACGCCCGATTGGCTTTGCCAACTCGGGCGTTTTTGTTTGTGGTTGGCTTTTGTGAGTCTCAATGCACTCCACCATATCAATTGTGAGCATCTCAACTCTTCCCCCAAAACATCGATATTGGAGTTCTTTCAAAACCCCATTTTTTGTTGTAAAATAGGGTTGTCTAAGCAATAAAAAGGAGGTAACTATGAAATGGGAGTCGATTGCAGAGTTAAATTTACCGGAGTTTAGAAGGCTGACGGGAGTCAAAAAACCTACTTTCATAAAAATGGTTGAATTGCTCCAAAATGCTCAAGAGAAAAAGAAAATCCTGGGCGGGCGGGACAAATAAGCTATGCATAGAAGATATGCTTTTAATGACATTAGAGTATTTAAGGGAATATAGGACCTACTTTCATATTAGTAAAAGTTATGATTTAAGCGAAAGTAATGCCTATAAAATAATTAGGTGGGTTGAGGATACCCTTATAAAAAGCAAGGCTTTTAGCCTGCCGGGACGCAAAACTTTACTAAAAAGCGATATGGAGTATGAGGTTGTTTTAGTAGATGCTAGCGAGACACCGATCCAAAGGCCTAAAAAAAACAGCGGTACTATTATTCAGGAAAAAAGAAAAGACATACCATAAAAAGCCAAGTAGTGGTAAATAAGATTAGCCAAAAGGTAGTTTGCACTAATTTTAGTAATGGAAAACGTCATGATTTTCGGTTATTTAAGGAATCAGGTGTTAAGTTTTTAACTAGCACAGAAGTGCTTACAGATACTGGTTATCAAGGGTTAAATAAAATACATATTAACAGCCGGCTGCCAAGAAAAGGACCAAGAAGCATCCATTAACTTCTTGGGATAAAACAGAAAACAAAAAGTTATCAAGTCAGCGTGTTATAAATGAAAACGTCATTGGTATGCTTAAGCGTTTTAAAATTATCGCTTATAAATACCGCAACCGACGAAAAAGATTTGGCCTTAGATTTAATTTGATTGCGGGTATTTATAACTACGAGTTAACATAATAAAAATTTTTACAAAATTAGTTTATTGCTGGTCCTTGAATTGCATCCTTGCGACTGGATTGCCGTATCCTACGGCAATGACAGGCATTTATGCATACTGGGTTTTAACTTTCCACAAAAAGGGAACAACATTATATTGGATTAAAAATTTAATCGCAGAGGGTTTTGAAAGAACTCTAATATTTTCAGCGTACTACGATGGAAGCCAGAATATCCTCAGTGGATAACAAAGCTAGGTCTGTGTCGGCAAGCAGTTCCATGTTACATTTATAATATGCAACTTTTTTAAGAGCCAGAATTCAGTTCAATTCCCATTCATTTCAAAAAGAGGGCTTATCCTCATCTATTTTCATTCTAGTTGCCTGTATTGCTGTGATTCTCATTGCGAATTGCCCTTATATACCCTCTCAGATAGCCACATGGTCCCCCGTCGAGGCATTTACTCATGTCAAGTATGGCTGCTCTTAAAAGTATTATCCATCAGAGTCTCCAACACCCGCGACCTTTGGGCGTTTACCAGATTTTCCCCTCTATTACCGTTATCGAAAAATTAACGTTTCTATGCGTTATCAGCACTGGCCTTGTGCTAATATTTCATTATCCCTAATAATATCCAATATTCTACAAAGTACCCAACCTTTAACTGCTTGCGGTGCATCGAACCTGCAACAATAAGTGTAGCACTTATCAACCGTGTCGTAATAGACATAGTCGATCACTTCTAAAGGTTGATCATTCGCCAGCAATTGACTATCGGCGCCGATCCGGACGAGATTCCCGGCCATTCCATGGCAGAAACACACGCCTCCTTCTACTTTCGTTTTGTCGGTATTGTTTATCCTAATCATAGCTACCCCCTATTATATGTTGATTTGCACGACATGCAACCCCCTGAAGGCCACCAGCAATTCTGCCTGAACCACATATTTTTGTATAGATTGAGCCAGAACTCCTACT
>CAZTPH010000180.1:0-2391 GCA_964614705.1 uncultured Coxiellaceae bacterium | reverse complement strand
TAGTCTTGTGCCTCAAATTCAATTTTTTTGCCCCTAATATCTAGAGCCCTGACTTGGACTTTCTTTGCTCTTTTAATTTCAGCGCTAATTTTGCCGGGACAAACGGACATACAAGCTTCTTCCTCAACAATCTCGCCAGTTGCCGATAAAATCTCCAAATTAATCAAACATAAAAGATCATCTTTTTTGGGATTTCTCCCACCAAGATTAATTACCGTGATATTGGGCGGCTCTTCGATATCTAGTTGAGTGGCAGCAAGCCCAGCGCAGCTTTTTTGTGCTAAGAGAGTTTCGATGATATTGGCAATATCAGTTTGAATCTTTTTAGATTTAACATTTTCCACCTTATAACCTTTACGGCGTAAGCGAAAATCCGGGTATTGCAGAATATTTAAAATCGACATAAGTTTAAAATTATTAACATGTGGCTTAAGTATAACATAAAAAATCATGAAAAACATAGATCAAAAAATCTGCTATCATAAAAATGAACGCTCACAGCTAGAATATCTCTTACTATTGCTTAGCACTACCAATTTACTATTTAAGCTAGGAACAAAAATTTTTGAGCTTTTTCCCAAGATCAGTGAAATATTTACCAACGATATTGATCTAACCAAGCTTGGATTCAATCATGAGGAAATATTAAATATTCGCAACCCCAAATGGCATTTAGTAGATGAAAGTTTAGAGTGGCTGCAGCAAAACAATTGCCAGATTATTTCTATTCAAGATAGCCATTATCCGCAAATTTTAAAAGAAATCACCAATCCACCAGTTTTACTATTTGCGAGCGGCAATATTAAGTTATTAAACCATCACCAGCTAGCAATAATCGGCAGTCGTAATCCTACACCTGTTGGCCTAAAGCTAGCACAAGAATTTGCTCAAGCGCTAAGCAATAGCGGCCTAGTAATCACCAGTGGTTTTGCTATAGGAGTTGACGCTGCTGCTCATAGAGGCGCCATTAGTAGCAATACTTCTCATACGATCGCAGTTATGGGATCTGGACTCAATCAGCTCTATCCCAAACGTCATCACCACTTAGCTCAAGAAATTATTAATTCTGGTGGCCTGTTAATATCTGAGTTTCCTCTCAATAGCAAAGCACAAGCTTGGCACTTTCCCATGCGTAACAGGATTATTAGCGGTCTGTCTCTTGGCACTTTAGTCATTGAAGCTGCTTTAAAAAGTGGCTCTTTGATTACTGCAAAACTTGCCGCCGAACAAGGCAGAGAAGTGTTTGCAATCCCTGGTTCCATTTATAATGAGAAAGCTAAGGGCTGCAACTATTTAATTCAGCAAGGAGCAAAATTAGTAACTGATCTTACTGATATTTTAGTAGAATTTCCCCAGATAATTACCCCTCCACCAACCAAAATTAATAACCAAATAACAATGGGTTATAAAAATAAACTTGATTCTCATCATCAGAAACTGTTAGATTGTATCGGTTTTGAGTTAACGACTATCGATAATTTAGTAGCGGCGGTTGATTTACATATAACTCAAATTAGATCAATTTTACTTGATCTTGAGCTGCAAGGGTGGATAGCAAATTTTATGGGATGTTATATTAGGCTTAGATAGTGTTAATAATATGAGAGAAAGTATCGTAGAGGTTTTAGTCTATTTATTAGAAGTTGCTTTTAAGCATATTAATGTAGACCAAGACCCCGTTAATAATCAATTAACTATCAGAAGATCTTTAGAAAATGCTGGTTTTTCTAAAGACCTGGTTACAGAAGCTTTTGATTGGTTACGAGACTTAATTGAACAACAATCTTGGTATGCAGATACCGAGGCCCCTGAAACATTTAACAATAAAACAGCGACCTTTAGAATATTTAGCCAAGAAGAACATGCTAGGCTAAGCACCCAGGTCAAAAATTTTATTATCTCCCTAGAGCAAGCTAGAATTATCGATACCAAGATGCGTGAGATTATTATTGGACAACTGATGCAATTAAACCACAGGCTAGTAGACCTAGACGAAGCTAAGTTAGTGGTAATGTTAGTCTTAGTAAGCAAATTAAATCACAATGTTTACGATATTCGGAATTATTTAGCAGCAGCTAACTTGGGCAAATAGTTTTTTATTAGGAATAATTATGGCAAAAAATCTCGTAGTAGTTGAGTCTCCTGCAAAAGCTAACACTATTAAAAAATATTTAGGCAAAGATTTTACCGTACTTGCATCTTACGGACATGTCCGTGATTTAATCCCAAAGAATGGCGCGGTTGATCCTGAACATGACTTTGCTTTGAGCTATGAACCAATTGCCAAAAATTTGGGCCATGTCAATGATATCGCCAAAGAACTTAAAAATGCCGAAACACTTTATCTGGCAACTGACCCTGATCGCGAAGGCGAAGCTATCGCTTGGCATC
>CAZTPH010000179.1:0-2403 GCA_964614705.1 uncultured Coxiellaceae bacterium | reverse complement strand
TATGTCTCGTGGCAAATAAGATTAATCCAGCGCTATTAATCAGAGCAAAAATCTATACTAAGATCAGAAAGTTTTTTGCCAAACGTAGAGTTTTGGAGGTAGAAACTCCACTGCTTTTACCTTCAACCAATCCATCACTTCATCTAGACAACTTTGTTTGCGATAAACTGTATTTACAAAGCTCTCCAGAGTTTGCCATGAAACGTCTCCTAGCAGCTGGAAGCGGTGACATCTATCAAATTTGTAAATCTTTCCGCAAAGGCGAATTAGGAAGACTACATAACCCAGAGTTTAGCATGCTGGAATGGTATCGAATTGATTTTGATCATCACCAACTAATGGATGAGGTAGAAGAGCTACTTATTTATCTACTCAAAACTCCCCAGGCAAAACGCTTTAGTTACCAGGAGGTTTGCCGAAAATATCTTGGAATCAATCCTCACTTAGCCACAGCAAAACAACTAAAAACCATTGCCAAAAAACACGACCTGATTATTCCTGGAGTTATAGACGATCAAGATAGCTGGCTACAACTGCTATTTACTCACCTAGTTGAACCAAAATTAGAGCATACCCACCCTATCTTTATCTATGATTTTCCCGTTGCGCAAGCAATGCTTGCTAAAGTCCGAAGTAAAAAACTCAAAGTCGCTTCGAGATTCGAGCTTTATTATCGTGGAGTTGAACTGGCCAACGGGTTTCACGAATTAAATGATCCCAAAGAGCAGCTAAAAAGGTTCAACCAAGAATTGGCGCAAAGAACCAAACTAAACTTGCCGATAATCCCGATTGACAATCAACTAATAAAAAATTTAGCTAAACTACCAAACTGCTCAGGCGTAGCGTTAGGACTAGATAGATTAATTATGCTAGTATCTGACTTTAAATCACTGGATGAGGTGATACCGTTACGCAAAAATCAAATGATGTAAATAAAAACTAAACTTAAGAATAAATTTATACAATCAGCAAATCAAGGCTAATACCCCAAATTCGGGAACTTCATTTTTGGTGATTACTTGTGGATGCAATATCATAAAAATTTCAATATCTCTTAAGATTAATTTAATAATAGGCTAAACATTAAATCTAAAATGAACTACATCACCATCTTGCATTAGATATTCTTTCCCTTCAAGCCGCATCTTGCCGATATCTCTAGCTCCTTGCTCTCCCTTATACTCGATATAATCATTATAGGAAATTACCTCAGCACAGATAAAACCACGCTCAAAATCGGTATGAATAACTCCAGCGGCCTCTGGGGCCTTAGCACCTTTATGTACCGTCCAAGCTCTAACCTCTTGTACGCCAGCGGTAAAATAAGTTTGCAAGCCAAGCAGATCATATCCCGCATGAATAACTCGATCCAAACCAGATTCTGGTAAACCAAGGCTAGCTAAAAATTCAAGCCTATCCTCCTCATTTAACAATGAGATCTCAGCTTCAATCGTAGCGCAAATGGTTACTACTTTGGTGTTTTCCTGTGATGCCAACTCTTTAACTGCTGCTAAATAACGGTTATTTTCTGCGCCATTTTCATCGACATTAGCAATATATAAAACTGGTTTGGCAGTTAAAAGACACAACTGGCGTAGATATTTGGCTTTATCCCCTAATTCTAAAGAACGAATCAAAATTCCTTTTCCTAATGCATCTTTTACCTGTTCTAAAATATTAAGTTCAATAGCAGCTTCCTTATCACCACTTTTGGCAATTTTCTGCACGCGATTAATTGCTTTTTCGACCGTATCCAGATCAGCTAAAATTAATTCAGTATTAATTACTTCGATATCCGACTTCGGATCAACTCCACCTGAAACGTGCACCACATTTTCATCGCTAAAACATCTAACCACATGGGCAATCGCTTGGGTCTCTCTGATATTAGCTAAAAATTTATTTCCCAAACCTTCACCTTGTGCAGCACCTTTAACTAAACCTGCAATATCAACAAACTCTACTACTGCTGGTAAAATTTTCTTCGGGTTTACAATTTCAGCAATCTGTTTTAAACGCAGATCTGGGACTGGCACTACACCAACATTAGGATCAATAGTGCAAAATGGATAATTGGCAGCAGATACTTGCGCCTTAGTCAAAGCGTTAAAAAAAGTAGATTTTCCTACATTGGGTAAGCCGACAATTCCGCATTTAAAACTCATAATCTGCCTCTATTTGTTATTACAATAACTCTATAACTATATATATCGCATCGCAGGTAAGATCAAGAGATTTGAACAAAAAGATCAATTTTACAAATAAGCTAATCAATTTGCTAGCCATTAGTGTACTATCAAACGTCACCACACTATCCTTATCCTTATCATTATTATATTCTATCAAATGTTATTCTGAATCTATATTTTTCTAGCATAATCAGATGTAAGTGCTTTGATTTTT
>CAZTPH010000178.1:0-2435 GCA_964614705.1 uncultured Coxiellaceae bacterium | reverse complement strand
GATAACTTGTAACTCAATAGAGGGGGAATATACCGAGTTTGTGTTAAGTTTCCCGGCTATATGATTCATAACTTAGATTTTGTGTGCGGTTCGATAAGAATAGGCGATTTTGTAGGTAGGGTAGATTTTTTGTTTTTATGCTAAACGATTCTGGTTTAGATTTTTGATTAGATTAGTTTTTAAAAATTGGGATTTCAGCAGGCTCATAAGTCATGGTGGATAGCGGGTGCAACCATGGGCTTTTCAAGGAAAAATATTTTTTGTTGCTTATTGTTGGCAATAAACGGCCAGAGATGTACATCTTGCCTTGTAATACATTGTTTATATTAATGATTTAGCTTGGGAATCACTATAGATTTTGTGCTATACTGTCTACATCAACAGTTGTGTATTAAGGTAAGCAAGATAGTTACTAATTAAAAATTTTGTTGGAGGTAAATGAATATGAAAAACTATATGAAAAAAAGTTGCATTATGTCGTCTTTGATATGCATAATAACTCTTTTTAGTTATATTTATGCTTCTTGTGTTCTTGGTGCAAATAAAATGGGCGGAGAGAACGAATATATTGTTACTATCAATGGCATCGAAATGTACAGTGGCGCTGCAATAGAGCTATTGGAGCGAATCATTAGAGAGGAAAAAGAGATAGTTAACATTGTTGATAAAAACATGGGTAGAACCCTTGATGTTACAGAGGAAATACTAAAGCCCGAAGTAAAAATGTGGCAGGAGTATCGGAGTTATTCAAAAAGGCGAAAACATGTATAATAGAATCGAAAGACGTTCTTGATTCTAAGACTGCCACAGAAGACAAGGGTATATCAATAACGAAACTTGGCAATATATTTAGTGTTTCTGATAGTGATGATATTAATAATAGAATTATTCTGTTCGTAAATAATAGATTCCAAATAACCAAAATGCGTATTTTTAGAAATGATTCTCCAAGCAAGGTCCAAAGCGCAATCCCTGTTCCGGAATAAGACTGGGATTGTGATCATTAGACATATAATAAATAAAGTATGTTATGTGCAAAAAGACATGAGAGAGTGTTGTGCCGGCAGGAGTTTTTTGTAGACGCTAAATGAATGATGATTAACTATGAATTAGCTGTGGCAGTGTGATGTGGTGACTTAATAAAAATAAAATATAGTAAGTTGTTGATTGATAAGAGGCTATTTTATGAAGAGAGTAATGTTTTTGTTTTCTTTGATTTTATGTATCAGCTTTGTTTTTACAACTGCCTTGTGTCAAGAACAAGACTTAGGTGTGCAAGAGCAAGAAAATGTTCCAATTTCAAGTTCTATGGGAGCAGATCTTGTTAGAATGGCTCAAGCTCAAAATAACACTGTAAACTTAGGTGCTGGAAGGATACAAGAACTATTTGTATCTATTGACACGAGGAGTGCTAACGAAAACGACCCATCCTACGCTTTGCTTAACATGAGTATGGATTTTGTAAATATAGAAACGGGGGATGTTTATACTATCTAGTGCTTTATTCAAAGGTTCAGGTACAGTTTTATATCGTTCTGATAATCATATACTTGTTTTGACTGCTTACCATAACCTTTATCAAAAGCGCTCTTCAAATAGCGCTTTCAACATAAGACAAATGAGGGTTCTAGAGGATAATAGAGATGAGCAGCATAAAGACATTGTTTTGGCGGAAATGGCTGATGATAATTATATTCAGGTAGGACAAAAAGATATCGCTTTAGTTGCTCTGGAATTAAGAAATGAAGCTGATTTTTTTGAAGATAATAGAATAATTCATGGTATATTAGATTTTAGAAATACCCAGCGATCAGGTAAAAATAATAGTGTACAGGTCCAAATTAACCAATATCCAGATTCTTTTGATTGGTATATAAAGACCAACGGAACGGCATATCATGATGATAGCAAAGGTTACCATTATATTCCTACTCTGCCTGGTGCAAGTGGATCAGGTATTGTTGTTGATAATAATGTAATTGGTGTACATGTTAGTAGCGGAATAAGGGTGCCACTTGATGTAAGAAATATACAATATAATAATAGAGACTTGCTAGTTGAAAATAACATTTTTGAGTTAATTTCTATGGATGAGATAGAACAGGTAAGCACTCGGATAAATAATGTTAATGATAGAATTATACTAGCTGATTTAATTCGAAGATATGTTAATAGTATGGATAGACGAATAAGAGAAGAGTTGATTAGTTATTTAGAACATGGGCGAAAAATAAAGAATGATAAAGATACTAACCCAGAGTTTTTAAAGGCAATAAACAAATTGAACGAAAAAAAGAAGTTTTGGACTTCATTGTTTGGTTGGCCCAAGAAAATAGAAGAAATAACAGATAAGGTTGTTGACGCATATAACGCCAAAGTATCACATAGCATAAAAGAAGATTTATGAATTTTTTTGAAAGTAAGTAGTCTATTTT
>CAZTPH010000177.1:0-2441 GCA_964614705.1 uncultured Coxiellaceae bacterium | reverse complement strand
AATTGTTGATAAAAAGAGTGAAGAAGATGAGGTGTCGATAGCAGAGTTACAACGTTATTTTTTACATGAAATTCCTATTTCTAAATTATATCAAGAGATAGAAAATTATGGGATGTATTATGGACGGCAATTTAAATGTTTAAAGAAGTTATTATCTTGTAATAAAGAATTTATTGCTTGGGCAGGTTATAAAGAAGATTTCTTAGACCCAAATTATTATTTACATCCAGCTTTGCTAGATGCTGCATTTCAGGTATTAGGATTGGCTAATATTGTGCAAGGTGAAATGTTGGAATTATATTTACCAGTGCATATTGCTAAAATTTATTTTTTCCAGCCACTACCAAAAGAGATATTTATTTGGGCAAGAACTACAGAACGGAGAAATAGAGTAATATCTGGTGATATTAACATTTATGATCTTGCTGGTAGATTGTTGGTTAAAATTGAGGGTGCACAATTAAAAGCCATCTCACAAAGTAGAGTTAAAGAGCTTATACAACAGCTAGATTTAGTCATGCCCGATTTGTTATATACAATTACGTGGGAGAAAGAGAAGTTATTAAACGAAGTGTTGGTCCCTGCTAACAAACGAATGTTAGTTGTGAAAAATAAAGATAGCAAACTACAATATCAAAGTGTTAATGATTGTGTGGTTAAGTCTTTAGATATTTTAACTTCTGACGGATTTGAAGAGGTATCTACTACGCTAAAGAATAATGATAATATAAATGGAATTATTTATGATTTGAGTGCTTCTAATGATAGCTTAGTCAAGGATCAAAGAATATTTAACCTATCTTATGAAATTCATGGTTTATTAAAAATAATACAATTGTTGCATTCTTTAGCTAAGATCACTAATTTCAAGGTGATTGTTATTACTTATCATGCCCAGTTGTATAATATAGATAATCTTAATTTATTACAAAGTCCAGTTATTGGTTTGATTAAAAGTGTCCGTTTAGAATATCCCTTGCTTAAGATTAAACATATTGATGTTGATCAATATACGCTTATTAATAATAATAGTCAGATATTACAAGATTGCATATTGGTTGAAGATAATTTAGATGTATGTTATCGCCAAGGATTTAGGTATGTTGCATCATTGGTTAGGTATGATTTAAAACAGATGCCAGATAATTGCATAAATAAAAATGATCAAAATGCTTTTAATAAAGTAACGCGAAGAATTTTGAGTGATGCGACTTATCTTATTACTGGAGCATTTGGTGGTATTGGTTTTGAGCTGATTAGATTTTTAATCACTCAAGGGGCCAGGTATTTTATCTTGGTTTCTCGTCATGGTGCTAATGATGAGCAGTCAAGCATTTTAAAGAAATATGTTGATGAGTTTAAAATCAATTATATTATGTTAAATAAGGATATTGGTAGTTATCAAGAAGTACAAGATATTGCTATAGCAACAAAGAAACTGCCTCCTATTAAAGGGATCTTTCATTTAGCTAGTATTTTTCATGATAAGTTAATCAAAAATCAAAATTGGGAAGATTTTAAAAAGGTGTATGTGCCAAAAGCATTAGGAGGGTATTATTTGCATCAAATGAGCATTGATTTAAATTTAGAGTTAGATTATTTTGTGCTTTTTTCATCAATGGCATCTATTGTTGGTGCGGCTGGTCAAGCAAATTATGCTGTGGCAAATAGTTTTTTGGATGGTTTGGCTTACTATAGACGCATGAATAATTTACCAGCTAATAGTATTAATTTTGGACCATGGTCAGATGTGGGTAAGGCTATTACTTATGTTAATGAGCATACTAAGCAAGGATATCGTGGATTGCCGTCGACAACATATTGGAAAGTCTTTAAAGAGTTGCTTAATTTTACTTATCTACCACCAACAATTTGTGTTGCTGATATAGATTGGCCGATTTTTAGTAAAAATAAAGAGCAGTTAAATGTTTTTTTGGTAAAGTTATATGATATTAATCATCGAGTAGCTGAAAGACAACAGTTAATAACTAAAACAAATCATAAATTATCTACCAGTTTACTTCAGGATCAGCAAAAAATATCTACTATGGTGTCTGATATAGTAGCCAAGGTGTTAAAATTATCTATCTCAGAGATAAATGTTGCTCAAAACTTCTTTGAGTTAGGTTTAGATTCATTAACAGCAGCAGAATTAAAAACAATTATTTGTAAAGAAATTGGTTATGATGATTTATTTCCATCGGATTTGATTGTTGAGTATAGTAGTGTTCAAGAGATCTCTGAGCTCATTTTACAATTTTTAATTAGCAATGCCAAACCGAAAGCTATTACTATTGATTTAATAAAGAAGCAGATGGATAGTTTGGTTGTAAGTAATATCCCGTTGTTTAAAGCCATTGAGACTAGTAACCTAAATATGGTCAAGTTATTGTTGCCGCATGAGGATGTTAATTCGCGTGATGAAAAAGGAATGACTGCTG
>CAZTPH010000176.1:872-2442 GCA_964614705.1 uncultured Coxiellaceae bacterium | reverse complement strand
CGGTTGATTATCCGCAGAGCTGGTATGAGGTGAATGAAATCTTGAATCAAGACAAGAGTGAGTTTAAGGTATTGTATTTACCTTGGCATCAATATTTATCCCTGGATTTCAATAATAATTTGATTTCGGCAAATCCCGCCAAGGCTTTTTTTGATAAAGAGGTGGTTCAGGGGGAGAATATGGAGATTGGTGGCATTTTCAGTCAGACTAATAATCTAGAAAATGCCGAGATTGAGAAAATATTACTAAACACTGAGATTAACCCCGATCAAGCAGTGCAACAATTATTTGACAGGGGGGTAAAATACCTGTTAATAAGCGATGAATTATTGGCTAATGATTATTTAGAATACAAAATCCTCGATTCGTCAAATTTTATAGTCATCTATAGACAAAACCACTTGACATTTTTAAAATTAGCGCCTAAGATTTAATGACTTCAAATAATACCTTAATTTATCACTATTAAGATATTAATAATTTGTTTAATAATAAAGTAAAATATATGAAAAAGCAGACAATGCGATGGGCAATTTTTATTTCAGCGATCATTATGATTTCCGGTTTTTTTGGCACCGGTAGATATTACGGCATCAAGATCGCTTTTGGTTATGGCGGTGGTGGTTATTTTGCACCAGCACCTACTCCATACATTCCACCGGCAGTTTTGTCATTGTTGGGCATCAGTACTCCTGAGCAAGTTTTTACCCCTAGTGGCAATGCAATCATTTCCAATACTTTTGGTCATGGTGAAAAAGTTACCATTAATGCTCCTCAAAGTGTGGCAAATAACAATATTTCATTTAGATTACAAATGAGCACAGTAAGTGTCGGTAGAATTATCGGCGGTATCAACGGTTCCTTTGTGCTTGGCAATAGTGTTTTCAATCTGACAGCTCGCGACGCTGACAACCGAATGGTTACCAATTTTGGAGACAATATCACGGTGACAATTGCAATGCCGAATTTGCCAAACGATGTTTCCGGTTTAGGTGTATATTGGTTCAATGCCGCTAATCAACAATGGACATTGGTGCCAGGGGCAAGATTTGACCCAGCAACTGATTCGGTTACTTTCCAAACTAATCATTTTACCACTTTTGCCATTATCAAAAACATGAACAATAAGGTAGCACCAGCCATTGCTAAGACGCAACCAGTGCCTGTGGTAAAAAATATTCCAAAAGTAACTACAAAAAAGACGGTTACTAAGGCTACAAAAGTTGTTGTTAAAAAGAAATACGAAGACGGCGCTTTGTTAAGTTTGGATAATAGAGAATTGTATATGGTGATGGGCGGAAAATTAGTTAAGGTTAATAACAACGAAAATCTAAGAGGGTACGTGTATGGTGATATCCTTAATGTAACCGCCAACGACTTGAAAGCATTTTAAAATAATTTATTAAAATATATAAATATTAAGCAAGCAAAAAATATGAAAAAGATAACAAAATACGCAATTTTATCAGCTTCAATATTTGTAATATCTGTTGTGTATATTGCATTTAGAGCTGAAGGGCAAATTAAACCTTATTATTCCTGCGACGCCGTTTATGCTAATCGAAAAGAT
>CAZTPH010000176.1:0-862 GCA_964614705.1 uncultured Coxiellaceae bacterium | reverse complement strand
TGGTGTATTGGAATTATTCTCATTTAGCAATAATGCTATTCAAAGAGGAGCAGTGATTAAATCAAGTGCAGCTCTTTTGCCACGTTCAGCGACAAAGAGAATTTATGATTTCGCCTTAACTAATGAGGGCGGTAAAGCTTTTGTTTATACAGCTGAAGGAAAAAAGATGAGTAAATATGATATTTCTAATATCAATGTGCCGGTATTTGTTAAACAGGTGGTGGAGAATAATGGTGATTGGTATATTGGTATCAAGAAATATGATGGCAGATTGATGACTGTTGGCACTAAAGAAACAAAGTTGTGGAATTATAACTTGCAAAACATTGATGGTTTCAAGGTTTTAAATACTCGTTCATACAATGTGGGTATTAGCAATGAAGGTGATTATATTTTCAACATCGGTACTACCTCAGTAAGTATTTTTGATACCGTAGTTCGTAATTACGCTTCTAAATTAAATTTAAAAATTACTGATAATCATTTTCGAAAATCATACTTTGATGATAAGTTAAATAAATTATTTGTGGCTGATGATGAAAAATTGGTTCAGGTTGCAACTAACGGAACTGTAACTGATACCTACAAGCATATTTCTAACAGTGGTTACGATGTTGATGCTGTTCAAAACAGCGCCCATGTATACATGACTGACGGTTTAGGTGTAATCAAATTGAACAAATCAAATTTAGATCAAGTGAAATGGGCATACACAACGAATGCAAATGGCAAGAAAGGCGGTTGGGCAATGGGCTTGAACGTGGTAGCAACCGACAAAGGTGAAAAATTAGTTGTTTTCAATAATAGCAATATCATCGTCATGGATAGTAATTTAAAAGTTTTGGGCTCAGTTGACGCGATT
>CAZTPH010000175.1:0-2477 GCA_964614705.1 uncultured Coxiellaceae bacterium | reverse complement strand
TTGGTTTCTGGTTTTTTTTCTGCGATATTAAATGCTTCATTTAACTCTTGCATTAAAAGATCATTTATACTATTTTTATCAGGGACACGATCTATGGTAATAGTGAAAACACCTAAATTATCTTTAACTAATATTGTATTAAAGTTATCCATTTTTTATTTTAGCTCCAGTCATATTCCCGATGATATTTACGAATCCGTTTCAGGACTAAAAGCTCCTTTCCTTGTAAGGAGTGCTCATATATAGATTGATAGGAGGTAAGATCAACCTCTTTATTTTCTTCCGGCATTATCCATTCAGCATATAAATCTAACAACTTATCATATTCTTCAAAACTAAGGTGATAGCGATTATCTAGCTTTTCCCTAATCTTCATCTGAGAAATTAATTCTTTAGAGCGGGAAGTAATAGTTCCACTATAAAATTCTGAAGCACATCCAGAACCATATGAAAAAAGCCCAACCCTTTTCATACCTTGAATATGAATATTATCAATTAACCCACATAATGCTAAGTATAGGCTACCTCCTGCTATGTTCCCTACTTCTACGCAATAAGTGAGAGATGGATTTACCCGTTTCTGAAAATCCTCTTCAATTAGATTAGGTGATAATTGTGGATATAAGCTACGCATTATCTTACGGTGAGCACCTTTAACCATTCCAGCAAAAGGGGTATGAAAAGCCAAATAATCAAAGGTCGTTTGATAATCTACCCCTTCTACCCGTTTCTCATAATTCTTGAAACTATTTTCTAAGCAATCTAAGTAGGATAAAAGAGTAAGATCAACATTAGCATATTCACAAGTTGGTGTGGGTCTTACGAAATCCATTACTTCATAACCATAATAACCGCTTGCCCCAAAATCAAGCTCCATAACCTTAGGATTATTGCTAACTAGCATTGCAACTGCTCCCAAACCTGTAGAGGGTTCGGCATAGCTATCTTTGAGATTTGGCAATGAATCGGAAGTAAGGACTAACGCTTTTGCTCCCGGTGATGCTTGCGATGCAATAAAACAACTCGCCATTTGGAGGGATGCAGTACCAGAATAACAACATTGTTTTAGCTCGATTAACCGGCAATTACGATTAAGCTTTAGGTAATCATGGATATAAGTGCTTAAAGATTTTCCTACATCTATAGCAGATTCACTGCCAGTGATAACTAATTCAATTTTATCTTTTTCTTCTGGAGATAATGCATCAATAAGTGGTTTGGCAGCATTAACTGCATCAGTGATAGCATCTTCACACGGTAGCCCAACCGCTTTTTTCTTCATCATGAGATTGTTAAATCGCTCTAAATCCAAACCACGATTTTCAAATATGGTACGCACATCAATAGATGCTGGGCCGCCATAAACATTAATTGCTTCTATACCTACGGACATATGCATATCTCCTATATTTTTAATATGATGCTACTATTTATGCCACCGAAACCAAATGAATTACTCATCGCCATTGTCACAGCCACCTCTTCGAATTTACTGCTACAAAACCTGCATTCATTATCTATTGGATTATCTAAATTTTTATTCGGATGTAAAAACCCTTCTTTCATCTGGATAATTGTTGTAATTGCTTCCACTAATCCTGCTGAATAAATACAGTGTCCTATTAACCCCTTAGTTGCATTTAGCCATATATCTTTTATATTACCACCAAACACTCTTTTTATTGCCCTAATTTCAGTTTCATCGCCAAGTGGCGATGCGGTTCCATGGGTGTTTATATATTCTATATCTTCTGGCTTCTTTTCAGTATTTTTCAACGCTATTTGCATTGCTCTTATTTCACCCTCTACATTGGGGTTTGATAATCTATTACCATCCAAATATATAGCTCCTCCTAAAAACTCAGCTATAGGCTTGATTCCGCGCTCCTTAGCACTTTTTTCTGCTTCCAATATCATACATCCGCACCCCTCTCCATAGATAAAACCTTGATGGTCCTTATCAAAAGGGCGGCAAACTTTTTCTGGGTTGTCCCTAATTTTTTTTCCACCCATAGCACCAAGATTATAAAAACCTTGGAGCTCTAATGGACCTAAGTTAGCTGGTGGGGCTACTACTATACATATATCTAAACTCCCAGATCTTATTGCCTCAAACCCTTTAATTAAACCAACATTTCCACTTGCTGAAGCTCCACCTATGGTGGCTCCTGATCCATGAATATTAAACATTTCAGTAATAGTTCCCAAATAATCGCTATCCATAAACTGGGTAGCGTATCGAGGATTTACATACTCAGGCGTATTTGCGCATTGCTTATAATTACTAAAAGCTAAATTATTTGTTAAGTTATGACCACAAATAATCACCCCTCCCCGCTCTTTTTGGAAATGCGTGATATTTATACCATTAGCCTGATTCCAAGCTTCAAGAGCACATAATATACTTGCCTGTATTCCCAAAGATGCTCTTTGTCCCACAACCAATGCTTTTTGTGTTATCTCGGGGTATGCGGAAT
>CAZTPH010000174.1:0-2522 GCA_964614705.1 uncultured Coxiellaceae bacterium | reverse complement strand
GCTTTTTGCTATATTATAGGAATATTGCTGATTAAATTATTTACCGCAAAAAAAATAGATTTATTTAAAAAAATAAACTTGTTTCTAGCCACATTAGGAATAGGAATTATTATTGCTGGTTCCTTTTTTACTCTTAACATTCAAGTTATTAGCTTAATCCTTATTTGTATATCTGGATTTTTCCTATCGATTATAATTTTAACCTTATGCTCAAATGCCGTAACTGTTGATGAACAAGGCAAGGTTATGGGAGGAGTTGGAAGTTTGAATGCCTTGGCAGGAGCACTTAGCGCTATTTTTATCAGCTTAACATTGGGATCTTCACCCAAGTTTTTATTAATCTTTTCAGGATTTATCATATTTACGGGAATATATGTTCATTTACGAAAAAAATAACCTTTCAAATAATAAGTTTCGCTTATTTTGTTTTCCTTATGCTGGAGGAGGAGCATCTTTTTTCGACACCTTCTCATCATACCTATCAGACAAGGTAGATTTATTACCAATTAATTTGCCTGGCAGAGACCAGCGCTTACGCGAACAACCTTTTACCAGGGTAGAACCTTTAGTAGAATCTTTAATTCATGAAATACAATTTTATCTAGATACTCCATTCGCTTTTTGGGGACATTGTGTTGGAGCTATTATTGCCTTTGAATTAGCAATAGCGATACAACAACGCTTAAATACCCCTTGTTTAAGCTTTTTCGCGTCTGGTTGCCCAGCACCCCAGGTTGTTAAAGTTACTTCTCCATATTATGACAAACATGATGATGATTTCATAACAGAAATCAGAAAGCTAAATCAAGATTCGAATAATAATCTACCCAACGATGAAACCCTTAAAATACTATTACCCGGCCTAAGAGCCGATTTTGAATTATATGAAACATATAAGCTTACTCACAACGAAAAATTAGCCTGTCCGATTATCGCTCTTGGCAGTAAAGATGATACTAGGGTTGATGAAATAGCCATTAAATCTTGGCAAGAATGCAGTACTAAATTTTTTGCTTATCATTCATTTACTGGTAACCATTTTTTTGTTAATCAATTTCCTAAAGAGATCTCTAAAATTATATGGCAAAATATAAGTTAGCCCATTTAGGCTATGTAGTTGAAAATATAGATCGTGAGCTTAAGAGGTTTATCAAAGAAGGTGCGGAAATTCTATCTAGTCCCATTGATGATACCTATCAAAAAGTTAAAATTTGCCTGATTAAGATCAAAGGAGACGTAACCATAGAGCTGATTTCACCACTTACCGCAGACTCTCCAATAATCTCGCGCCTCAATAAAGGAGGAGGATTAGATCATATCTGTTTTTACACTGATGATCTTGAAAAAACCATCGAACATGAACAAGATAATGGCGCCATATTAGTTTGCCCTCCAGTTACGGCTATAGCCTTTAGTACCAGAATTGCTTTTGTACACCGTCGCAGTGGATTAATTACTGAATTCATCGAGACTAAGTAAAGTTATCTTTGCTCTTTCATCTTTATCCATTGGCTGATATTCCATTCCTGTTTAGAGAAATCATCTGGTAAAGTTTCAGTAAGTAACCAAAATAAAAATTCAGCTACAAAGTCAGGTGCAAGCATTTTATTTCCATCTTTTTGCTCTTTAAAGGTCTGTAAAATTTCAAATTTATTCAGTCCTGTAGCTAAAGCATTATCTATCAACTGAGTAGCTACGAGGCCTGGCATTACGCAGCCAACATGAATAGATCTATCTTTTAGCTCATCTCGTAAAGCCTGATATAACATAAACATACCTGCCTTAGACACACAATAGCATCCTAAACCTTGTGCGGAAGAATTATTAGAACTAATAAACAAAATTCTACTATCTTTTACAAAATATGGCATTAACAGTTGCACCATAAATAATGGTGCCTCTACATTGACCTGTTGACTGTATTGCCATTCCTCTAATGTTACATCACAAAGATCTTTGACCGGACCTCCTTCTGCTGCACAACATGTCATAGATCTAATAATAATGTCATCGCCAGTTAAATATTCACAAATAGTGCTGCGTCCTGCATGCTTACTAATATCTAATGGTAAAATAGAAATATTATCTTGGTTACTGTTTTGCAAATCAATCAATTTATATTGGTTTCGTGCTACAGCCAAAACTAAAAGATTTTCTGCCGCCAATTTCTTTACCAATGCACGACCAATACCGCTACTTGCTCCAATCACTATAGCTATTTCTTTCATATTCTACTCCAATAAGTCAAGTATTTTCTCGGCTTCTTCTTCCGACATATTTGCAAGGGTTTCACGTATTTTTCCCTCAATAACTAAAGCAAGTTTTTCTATTGTCGGCGCTTTATTTAAGTCCGTAAAAGATATCACTACAGGAAAACATTCTGTAATTCTAGTGATTATCTGTGTAGCCAACAAAGATTGCCCTCCAAGCTCAAAGAAATCATCTTTAATACCGATTCTATCGACATCCAATAACTCTCGAAATATATTTACACAAGTTTTTTCTATATAATTACTCGGCTC
>CAZTPH010000173.1:0-2557 GCA_964614705.1 uncultured Coxiellaceae bacterium | reverse complement strand
TAACAGAGACATTATAAAGTTAATCAAGCTAATCCAAAAATAAAAACATACAATTCTTATTCTGGGGGCTTATCCTCGTCTATTTTCTTCATTGATAACCATAAGGTGATCCACTTGTTAACGATTTATAAAAAGCGGTGTATGGCAAGTGTTACTGGTTTAATGTTTAATAAAACTGATAGATTAAATTTTTGAAGGAGATCACTATGAAAACAAATATAATTGAAATTAGCAAAATTGAAATTGGGTATGCTGCAGGGGGGTGTTATTGTACATGCCATATTCCACGTCAACAGTGGACTAGAGGTCGTCCAAATTTGTGGGCTGGGTATGTTGAAGATGAAGGTGAGTGTAAAAAAACTTGTTTATATGTTCAAAATGAAAACGGTGTCCTAAATGCACGTATTACTTGTATTTAGAATGTATAGCTAAAGTTTAGGGGTTAAGTTAACCCTCGCATAGCAGACTTGACCACTTTCCCCCGTTCTTTTTTTCAATATCTGTTTTCATTTTATTATTTTATGATAGAATGATCACCTAAATGTTGCATATATAAAGCTTTGATTTTAAATATAATTTTTTAGGCAGAATATGACAGAATACGCGCGTGAAATAACGCTGATTAATATTGAAGATGAGTTAAAGCAATCATACCTAGATTATGCAATGAGCGTAATCGTAAGTCGGGCACTTCCAGATGTCAGGGATGGTTTAAAACCAGTTCATCGTCGGGTTTTATATGCCATGCGTGAACTAGGTAACGATTATAATAAACCATATAAAAAATCCGCTCGTATCGTCGGTGATGTTATCGGTAAATACCATCCTCATAGTGATGCCGCTGTATATGATACTATCGTGAGAATGGCGCAGTCATTTTCACTGCGTTATCCCTTAATTGATGGTCAGGGTAACTTTGGTTCTGTGGATGGTGATTCAGCTGCCGCAATGCGTTATACAGAGATTCGTTTAGCTAAAATAGGGCATTTTCTTTTGGCTGATTTAGAAAAAGATACCGTAGATTTTGCCCCCAACTATGATGGAACTGAATTTGCCCCACAAGTGTTACCAGCCGCGTTCCCTAATCTTTTGGTTAATGGTTCATCAGGAATAGCCGTTGGTATGGCTACTAATATCCCTCCACATAATTTAGGAGAGGTAATAGATGGGTGTATGGCAGCTATTGACGATCCAAACATTACTATCTCAGAGTTGATTAAAATAATTCCTGGTCCAGATTTTCCTACGGCAGCCATTATCAACGGTCGAGCCGGAATCGAAATGGCATACCGTACAGGAAAAGGTAAAATTTTAGTACGTTCTAGAGTTAATATTGAAGGTGGCGAAGGTGATAAACAATCGATAGTGATAGTTGAGTTACCATATCAGGTCAATAAAGCCAGCTTAATTGAGAATATTGCAGAACTAGTCAAGGATAAGAGAATTGAAGGGATTACTGCTGTGCGTGATGAATCAGACAAAGATGGAATGAGGGTGGTAATTGAACTTAGGCGTGGTGAAGTTGCTGAAGTAGTGCTAAACAATCTATTTATCAATACCCAGATGCAGGTCACTTTTGGTATCAATATGGTGGCTTTGGATGGTGGGCAACCTAAAACCATGAATCTGTATCAATTAATTGAAGCCTTTTTAAACCATCGTCGTGAAGTTGTAACCAGGCGCTGTATTTTCGAATTAAAAGAAGCTCGTAATCGTGCGCATATTTTGGAGGGTTTAGGAATTGCACTAGCTAATATCGACGAGATGATTGCGCTAATTAAAAGTTCAAAGAACCCAGCTTTGGCTAAAGAGAAGCTACTAGAGAAAGTTTGGCATAGTGGTCAGGTTAAGGAGATGGTAGAGCGTCTTGGTTCGGATATATCGCGTCCAGAGAATTTAGGTGGTGAGTTCGGTCTTAGTAGCCGAGGTTATCGTTTGTCTGAGGCCCAAGCTCAGGCCATTTTGGATTTAAGGTTGCATCGATTAACTGCCTTAGAGCAAGATAAAATATTCAATGAATACAGTGAATTATTAGGTAAAATTAAAGAATTACTTGATATTTTGGGGTCAGATCAATTACTGCTTCAAGTGATTCGAAGAGAGCTAGTTGAAGTAAAACAGCTATTTGCTGATAAGCGTTTAACTGAAATTATCGATACCCAAGAAGATCTTACCCACGAAGATTTAATCACTCCTGAAGATGTGGTGGTTACTCTATCTCATGATGGTTATGCCAAGATTCAGGCTATTGCAGACTATCAAGCTCAGAGGCGTGGTGGCAAAGGCAAGGTGGCAACCAAAGTTAAAGAGGAAGATTTTGTTGAATGCTTATTTATAGCCAACACCCACGATACCCTACTTTGTTTTTCTAATCGAGGTAAGGTTTATTGGCTTAAGGTATATTTGGTTCCATACGGCAGCAGAATCTCTCGCGGTAAGCCGCTAGTTAATCTATTACCATTAGAAGAAGGGGAAAGAATAAATACGGTGTTACCAATCAAAGAATATTTGGCTAATAGTTACGTTTTTATGGCGACCTCTATGGGAACAGTTAAAA
>CAZTPH010000172.1:0-2558 GCA_964614705.1 uncultured Coxiellaceae bacterium | reverse complement strand
TTAATATCTTTAATATCTCTACTCATTCAAACTCTTCGCTATAATTTTCTTGCGCTACTTTTAAAATACTCTCTGCCATCGAATAACCTTGCTCTTGATAGTTCTTTACCGCACTGAACTCCTTACCCGCCGAGGAAAACATTACTCGTGAAAATGGATCGACAAATAGGCGATAAAAAGACTGGATTCTGCCGATTTGCAGCATAAACTCAGAAAAACCATTGTTTTTAGCTTCTTTGAAGTTTTTGATGACATTGGTCACATAGGGATCAAAATAATCTTTATGCGTTAACATAAAATCATCAAAAGCTTTTTGATTCTGCAACATGATTATTTTAATATCTGAGCAGTTCCAACAAGCTTTGGCTTCATCACTCTTTTGAAAATCTTCGATACTTTGAGTAATCGTTACAAAAGAACCTAAATGACGCCTTGCTGTTCGATAACCCTTTTCGATAAATCTAGCTGCTGCTTTGTTGTCTCCTGAAAGGAGTCGCCATGCTTCATCAATAATTACCATCTTGGGTTTATCACGTGGAGATTGATAAATTTGTTCTTCAATATTTAAAATTAAAGCAAAAAGCACCGCTTTCATCAGATCTGGCTTATTTTCAAGCTCTCCAAGTTCAAGTACTACAAAATCTGATTCAGGAGCAATTGCAGAATACTCATTAAAAATGGCAGGATATGGCCCGCTACTACTATATCTGGTTAATAAAACAACTAAATCCTTAATTCGATTATCATTTCTATCTAGGTTGAGCTCTTGTAGAGCTGCAATAATATCGTCTATCTTGGTTTTATTGCTTTTCTTTTCCCAAGCGTTAATTACCGCCTGACGTAGATATTCCTCTTGAACATCATCTAACATTCCAGATGGAGAAGCTAAAACTGATAAAAGATCTCTAATCTGCTCTGAAGATTCGTTAATATTGTGAACATTACTAAATGGATTCAACCTTAACGAACTATATTCAAGATATGTCCCGCCAACCATTTTGCAAAACTTACGGTATGATTGCCCAAGGTCGATTACAAAGCATCTTCCCTTAATCGAAAGCAGATAGCTCAAAAGATTCTGCACTAAAAAGCTCTTTCCTGCTCCGCTAGTTGCAGCTACTGCGATATTATAGTTAGAGGCAGGGAGACTATCGCTAAATAGATCAAAAAAGTTGATCTGATTACGAAATGAGCTTAATAAAACTCCCTGATAGCGCTGAAAGTTCATCTTAAAGTCAGCAACTAAGGGTAATAAATTAGCCAAATTCCAAGTAGTCATCGTTTTAAGTCGGCCAGAGCGACTTAAATCATAATAGATCCCTTCACTCATCATAAAGGGAAGGCTTGCTAAAAAGGATTGTAGCTGCATGTACTTAGTATTAAACAGCTCAATTCCATTATAGCGATAGGAAGAGATCGCGCTTGACTCATCAACCTTTTCCTCTCCGTCATTGGAAAAGAGAATTAAGTTAAAAAATACCTTGGCTAACTTGATACTATCTGAAGATAGGTCATTTCTGATCTTCTTCCATTCTAAAGCGGTCTCTTCTGTCCCGGAGAAATATTTGGCATAGACACTCTTGGCTTTTTTGTCCATCCCCAAAAACATGCGCTGGGCTTTCTTCTTGGCTTCTACTTGAGGAATTAGGCGAGCATGCATAACAATTAAAAAGGGAGATCTGATCGCCTGGCTAGAGCGAAACAGATTAAAAAAGTTGTCCGCCCCTTGCCAAAGGGCAAACTCTTCTGGCAAATTCTTGATTGAAAGATTAGTTACCTGAGTTTTAACTCGCCTATTGGCAGGACTGTTGGGACTACTAGCAGCACGAGCGGTACTGGCGGCACTAGTACTAGTGCTGGCACTGGCACTACTAGCATTACTCTCATTATCATAGCTCTCTATTTCAATAGTTAATCGATCTGGAATATGAATTAACTCAAAAGATCGATCTACTACTTGATCATTTAAAGTACTATGTTCTTCATAATTAACAGCTCTTGGATAGATATTGTTTACATCAGGATTAATCCAACTCCATAGTAACGACAAAAAACTAGTTAAGTTGATCTCTAAATGACCAATACCTGCTGCATCAAACTCAGTGATTAAATTATCACGCGCCATCTCGAGCGCTGAGACCGCTTCATTACTGTAAGGGGTGTTTTTAGATAAGAAAAGAAATAACCGATAATCGCGTAAGCCAACTGGCAGATTTAACCTGTTTTTAAATCCTCTTTTTGCTCCACTTTTGTAATAATTAACTGAAGCTCTGGCGAGTTCACCATAGATATCTTTTCTAGCTAAGTGCGCTTGGTAAGCTTGATCAATAATACCTCCAACCTGATTAGATCCCCAAAAAATAAACTGCAGATCTACCTCATCATCGACCCGATTACGCAATATGTCGGCAATACTATTGACCAGTTTCTCATCTGCACCGCTAAATACCGTAAGCTCTAACCCAAAACCGATACTATGCTCGTTAATAAATAATCCCTTTTCCTCCCAATAGTACCGATAGGGCAAAATTGACGAAAAGCGGGGATAGTCTACTACA
>CAZTPH010000171.1:0-2572 GCA_964614705.1 uncultured Coxiellaceae bacterium | reverse complement strand
GGCACCTTAGTCCTTTTTAGGATATATTGTCCTTTGTCCGGACCTGGCACCTTAGTTAATATATATGTTAAAATTCCCTTGCGTTTATGGTGTCAATTATCGTGTTGACCAGATAATGACGTGTTCCTGCTTTAAACCAATAGAATGGAGAATAAAAGTGATGTTAGAACTTGATGGTGGTTTAGAAATACATAATGTTGCCGGCGGTGTATGTGTTTGCATTTGTATTAACAGTGGAACTGGTAACGGCTTATCTAGGGTGAACGGAATCAGTAGCGTTGTTCCAGTAAATTTAGGGGAAAAAGAAAACGAAATACGTTGTATACATGCGTGTACTGTACGTGGGATGTCGATAGAAAGTTGCCTTTAGCTATAAGCAACGGGGCCATGTTAGTCGTGGTTGTAGCTGACTTCGGTGCCAGGGCGTTACTAACGACATTAGACTTGCCGTATCTCCCGGTTTGGGCTGGATAACGAAAAAGAAAGGCTGAATTTTATATCACTTTCTTTGCACCGTGATCATAAATTCGTCATGTCGAATGTCGTTACCAAGGAGCTGGGACCGAGGCTCTCTTTAATGGCTAGTTATAAGGTTTTGTCACACCGTTTAAAATTGTGATTTCCTGGGGGGCCTAATAACCAGCCAACAGATTGATACTCGTTGCAACACCACTCAGCACACATCACTTCAGTTGAAATTATAGAAGAACTTGCAATTGGCATAAAATTATTCCAGCAATAACAAAATCCACCAGAAACTGTGAGGTGTATTGCTGCACTGGGTGTTATTTTTATAATCATATGTAAGATTTAGTTTAGTTACGAACATTGCGACTATCATCTTCAGGTATTGGAGGTTGCGTTGAAACGCTTGGATGTTCTAAAGTTATCCATCTATCCTCTCTCTAATTTCATACCTAGTACTAATATACTGCGTTATCGATTGGAAGGGAATAGAATTCTTCGGTGCCAGGGCCTTACTAACGACAATAAAGAAAATAGATGAGGATAAGGCCCCAGTTATAAGAATAGCATGTTTTTATTTATGGATCAGCTTGATTAAATTTACAATGTCTCAGGAAATGGAAGGATCGGTGATTTTGAGCCGGTTAATTCGTAATATAGCCTGGAAATTCTAGTAACACTGATTTTTTTAAAAAATGCTGCGATTAAATCAAATTTTTTACCAGATAATTCCGCCGCAAAGTAAATAGCAATTTTTCTCGGAAAATTCCCTTGTGCTCTCTTTACCATAAAAAGCGATTCTTTATTAGATTTATAATGGATCCAATCTGAATGATATTGTAGATCTAATGTCGTTAGTAAGGCCCTGGCACCGAATTCCGTTAAAAAGCTCGAACGGCTCGAACTCCAAACTGGACTTTATCCTTATTAGCATCATTCTTGTATCCGTCAACAAAGCTCTGGTACCATACACCGTCATTACCGCGCAAGGATTCGGTAGAGCTCCAAAAGGCTCTCCAACTGTCCCTTTGCCCACCCACAAAACACTGCACTCCGCCAGGTTTACTGCCGGTGCAACCTTCTCCAGTCAAATAATTATCTTTAGCAAATTCATACATCTTATTTAATTCATTTTTAGATGGTAAATACCAATCAGTATGTTCCTCTGTTGGATCTCTATAATCATGGCTTAACCATGCGGCATTGTTAGTTCGATTATCATTAGGTAATACATAAATAATGCGCGCAGTATTATTATAGCCATTATCATCCGATAGAGCTTTGGTTATTTTATCTACACTAGACCATGTCACACCGCCATTAGGAATAATAAGGTAATTCACTTGATCTTCATTTGCCATAATCAAGCCGTGACCGCCTGAACCTTCAGTCACACATTTGGTTGTATCTGGTGTTTGACTAACACAAAACACAGTCCCACCACCATAATAGTCACCCACGTTTACAGCATAAATACAGCTTATATTAAAAATCGAAAATCCTATAAAGACTCCTAAAGTTGCATATAGTTTCTCAATGGTCATACAATCTCCTCGTTTTTAGAATATTTCACACATTCAATCCCAGGTTCGCGTCATCCTCTAGTTAACCCAAGCAGGAGAAGTAACGCACCCAGGACCGCGTTATTCTCTAGTTAACACGAGAAGTTACACCATAAAAGCAAAGTAATTTTAATATTTTTATAAATAGTAGCAAGCTTTTTTGTGCTTTTTTTACACTTTTTTCCCAACATTACCAAAAAAGCTATGTTAACCACTGAAACTTAATCTATCCCTATTTTTCTTCTTCCTACTTTATATACAAATATTTAATAAAAAAACCCCATCAGCTTTGTAATTCTAAAAACCAAACACTGCTAATGCTTGGTGGGATAGGGAAGTAAAAAATCTTATAGCACTCGCTATTATATTTAACCCTAACAAATTCAAAATACTAATCACAAAATTGCGGATACCAGCCATCATTTGAGGGCCATTTTTTATCTTGATTTGCAATCTGTTTTCGTCAATCTTTTAGGTTATATATCTGAGTTTCGGTGCCAGGGCCTTACTAACGACATAAAGAAAATAGATGAGAGGCCCAGGAT
>CAZTPH010000170.1:0-2625 GCA_964614705.1 uncultured Coxiellaceae bacterium | reverse complement strand
AAAAAGAGCTAGGAGAAAAAATAATAGTTCCAGAACATTGTAGTGTGATGGGGGCTATTGGTTCTGCTATTTTGGCTAAAGAGACAAAGCATGGAGATGCAAAACCATCGAAGTTCAAAGGGTTTGACGCAATTGCAAATAAACCAACTTTAAAGTTAACCTTATGTACTGGTTGTAGTAATAATTGTGAGATTACCAGCGCTAGTTATGGAGATAATATTGCTTCGGTTTGGGGAGATCGTTGTGGAAAATGGCAACATCTTACCGCAGAGGAGGTATTATAATAATGAATAAACAGATACAAACTATAGGAGTTCCTCAAGCTCTAACCTACTATTTAAATGGTTTTCAGTGGGAAAATTTCTTGAATATTTTAGGATATAAAACCATACTTTCCTTACCTTCGAGCAGAAAAACTTTTGATTGTGGTTTTAAACAAGCTACTAATGATCAATGCTTACCTATAAAGACATTCTATGGACATATCATAGAGCTACTTGAAAAAAAAACCGATATAATCTTTGTCCCCCAAGTAATTAGTTTAAAAAAATCTACTTATGGTTGTCCATTAGTAAATGCTGCCCATTTGTTTGCTAAAAACTTAAGTGATAACTCTAAAACTAAAGTACCAATTTGGACGATTACCATTGACTATAATTATCCTCGGTTGACCTTAGTGAGAGTTATTTGGTTTGCTTTAAAACACGCAGAAAATTTAGTTGCTGCATTTAAAGGATACCACTATTATAAAAATAATTTTATTACTCCTACAGTAGACAAATTTTCCTTCAAAGTTCCAAACCAAAAAACCATAGGAGTTATTGCTCGATCATATGTTCTTTGTGATCCTTTTTTAAATAATAACTTATTTAATCGCCTAAAAAAATTAGGTTTTAATGTTGAAACCTCTTTAAATTACGCTAAACCTGTGGATCGTAACAAAAAGTATTTTGGTTATAGGCCGGTTCATTGGTTTAATGGGGAGAATTTAGTGGCTTGCGCCGAAGAATTTCTAGAGAGAGATGATATAAGTGGAGTAATATTTATTAATTATTTTGGTTGTGGAATAGACGCTTTTTTAGAGGAGCTATTTAAAAATAAGCTATCGCAAACCAAACCCTATTTATGTTTATCTTTAGATGAGCATAGTGGTGAAGCCGGTATTAATACTCGTATCGAAGCTTTTTTGGATATGTTAATTAGAAGGGAGAAAGCATATGCATAAAATTACTGTACCCCATGCAGGAGATTATTATATAGCTTTCGAGCATTTTTTTAATAAGCTTGGTTATGAGTTTGTGGTTCCTCCACTGAGTACCAAAAGAACTATTGATCTAGGAACTAAGTTTACTCCAAGCCAAGCTTGTTTTCCCTTTAAGATGTTAATGGGTAACCTTTTTGAAACAGTTGATCATACTGTTACTCGCATTGCTATGATTACGGGACGTACGGGAATGTGTCGTTTGGCATATATGGGAGAGATGTTTAAAAAAATTTTGAATGATCATGGTTTCGAAACGGAAATTATCCCGTTCAAGTTAAATTTTGATATGTGGAAAGCGGTTAAACAAGACCTTCCAAATTTAAAGTTTAGAGATTATGTGAAATGTTTTTATGAGCTTTGGTTAAAAATACGACTAATAGAGATTTTAAGAGAGCAATGCTTACTTAATCGAGCAAAAGAGATAGAGAAAGGGTGTTGCTCAAAACTTTATAAAAACTTTTTAATTAAAATACGTGGTAGCCAAACAATTACCGAAATGCGCAAGTTGAAAAAAGAGATATTAAAAAGTTTTCAGCAAATGCCCAAAGATAGGAACAAAAAGACCATTAATATTGGTGTGGTAGGAGAATTTTTTCTTTTAATTGATCCTTTTTCAGCTTCCAATATTGAGGTTATGTTAGGGGAACAGGGCGCTGTATTAAAATTTTCAGAGAACTTTTCTTCATTTTGTTTAGGGGCTATTAGGCAGCTACGTTTTTTAGACTATTTTTTGCCCACAGAAAGACATCATATTAATCGTTTGGCGCAACCATATATTAACCGGCCAATAGGAGGGCATACTTTGCAATCTATTGGTCATGCGATCGATTATATGGATAAGGGGGCTGATGGGATTATCTTAATTTATCCTTTTACTTGTATGCCTGAGATTGCTGCTAACGCTATTTTACCAACTATTTGTAAGACACGAGGAGTTCCACTTTTAACTCTTTGTTTTGATGAACAAACAGGAGCGGAAGGTTTAAAAACCCGTTTGGAGGCTTTTGTCGACTTAATTTATCGACGAAAAAGTAAATAATCATTAGTTTTTATAAGAGGAAATTATATGACAAGATCAAAATTACCAGCAATTCTTGGTGGAGTAAAAAAAGTGACTTTAAATCAAGATAAAGCGCTTAAATGGCCTATTATCACTTCTGATGATTATAAAGCGGTCGAGAGAGTTTTGAGTGATGGCAAAATCAATTTGCATCCTGTTATCAAGGAGTTTGAGGAGGATTGTAAAAAATATTTTAAAGTGGACCATGCTTTAGCTCATTGTAATGGTACGAGCGCTCTTTTAGCATGTTTCTTTGCTCTTGACTTAGAACCAGGTGATGAAATATTGGTGCCAACAGCGA
>CAZTPH010000169.1:0-2735 GCA_964614705.1 uncultured Coxiellaceae bacterium | reverse complement strand
GTTCTCCGAAGAACAGTAAGCCATGGAGCCGAAAACTTCAGAAGTTGAAAAGTCGTTTGTTACTTTAGCGAAACAAGGAGGCGGTCTTTTCTTTATGTTTTTATTCGAATTAGGGGGCTCTTTTACTACCAATATATGGATTGGACAGCTTGGGCTAAAAGAGTTAAGTGCACAACTTGTAGTATCTAGATGGCAGCCTATAATGTTAACCCCAGTTCTTGGTATCAGTAGTGTTGCCCAAATGCTAGTTGCTAACACATTTA
Organism: uncultured Coxiellaceae bacterium; assembly: GCA_964614705.1. Taxonomy (GTDB): domain Bacteria; phylum Pseudomonadota; class Gammaproteobacteria; order UBA9339; family UBA9339; genus CAZTPH01. The sequence continues at coordinate 2,472 of CAZTPH010000169.1, read as the reverse complement.
AAGATAGGCCACGTAGTAGTTTACGTTTAGGAAATGTTGCAACACTTTTAGCGACTGGGGTACCAATTTTATACACTTTATTGACAGTATTTACTCCTAAGCTTATGATGGCTCCATTTTTAGATTTACATGACGAACGTGATGACCCTATAGTTGAGATGTTAACAGATGGTAAGTTGTTGTTGATATCTGGTTTATCATTAATAGCAAATTCTATACGAATGACGCTTGGGCAAGCGCTTTTTGGCAAAAATAAAGTTGTTTGGCCTATGGTTATTAATTTTATTGGTATTTTCTCTGGCGTGGGTTTTTCTTATCTACTTGGTTTTGCAGAAGATATGGGTATTACAGGAATAAACTTAGGAACATTTATCGGGCAAGTTATAGGATCAATAGGTGCATATCTTTATTGGTTGTGGAGTAAGGATTGATTGACTTCTTTAACACCATTATGTTATCTATAAAATAGCAATTTGAATAAAGTTTCTTTATCATTTTCTATCATATTATGGGTCAGTTGAAATCTGAAAAACAAACCTAAAATAACTGTCCTAGAAATATTGGACTAGAGTGGTTATGTTTTTCGGTGATAAATTTTACAAAGTGTAATCCTGAGCTTTGCTTTGTTCCAGACAAAGTTTTGTAACTGACGAATGCAGACCAAAAGGGCAAACAACGGGGTATTGCGAGTTATGATAATTCGCTTTGTTTTATAACAAATACCGGGTTTTGAAAGAACGTTAATGTTTGATGTTTATGACTCAATGGAATATCAAATTTTATCAAAAAGCTCTTAAGTGTGTTGTGATGTTTTTGAATATATTGATAAAAAAGTACAAAAAAATCTTGCTAACGCTTACACAAGTATTAAAATTAGATGGTTTTTAGAATTAGAATATACCATATATTTGATTGAGATGATTTATAAATATATTAATAACTGTTATCTTTTGCATGTTGCAAAGTTTTCTTGAGTAAAGGTTTGTTGAGTATATGAATGAAGAACTATCCAGCTTAAAGTTAGCTATATTGGAGAAATTGAAGAAAGGGCAGAGATTCTCTAAAGAATCAATTGAACTGCAAGGTTTGGTTTCATCCCCTCTTTCTTGTTCTCAACAGAGAATCTGGTTTTTGGAACAGTTATTCCCAAATACTGCAATGTATAATATGTATTTTGCTGTTCGTCTGCTAGGAGAGATTAATTTAGAAATTTTGCAAAAGTCTGTAGATATTATTATTAATCGGCATGAAATATTAAGAGTGCGCATTTGTATTGAAGATGGCAAGCCAATTCAAAAAATTCAATCATCATCTTGTCCGATAATTATTATCGAAGATCAAGAGGTAGAGCGGTTTATCCAGGTGCCATTTGATTTGGCGCAAGATAATTTGCTTCGGATATATTTGGCTCATGTGAATGATTATGAGCAGATCTTGTTAGTAGTAATGCACCATATTGTCTCAGATGGTTGGTCGCTCGGCATATTTTTGAAAGAGCTCAGTTCTATCTATGCATCTTTTATAGGCAATAAATTACCCGATCTTAAGCCTTTACCAATCCAGTATTTCGATTATATTCGTTGGCAGGAAGAGTATTTGCAAGGTAAGTTAGTTAGCAATCAAATTGAGTATTGGAAAAATCATTTAGGAATAGATAACGAGTTTATGCTTGATCTGCCAACTGATAAACCCAGGTTTAGTATTCAAACATACGGTGGTAAACGTTGTGAAGTGATTGTTTCCAAATCTCTTACAGAACAGATAAAACTAACATGTAAAAAGTATCAAGTTACTTTATTTATGTTTTTGATTGCGGCATTTAAGGTACTATTGTGTAGGTACACTAGCAATACTGATATAGCATTGGGTACGCCGATCGCAAACAGAGGGCGTAAAGAGTTTGAAGATATGATCGGTTTTTTTGTAAACACACTGATTATACGCTGCGATTTATCAGGAGATCCAACATTTGTTACTTTATTAGAACGGATACGTAAAGTAACAACTGATGCTTATTCAAATCAAGATCTCCCTTTTGAAAAACTTGTTGAAATAATACAACCAAAACGTATTGCTTCCGGATCCCCACTTTTTAATGTGGTTTTTGTATTACAAAATACTATTAATGCGGATAAAGAATTTTTATCTCGTGATTTAATTGCAGAGCCGTTTTTTATTCACAATAAAACTTGTAAGTTTGATCTATTGTTGACTTTGGTAGAATATAATGAAGAGTTACGTGGTGCTTTTGAATATAGTACCGATTTGTTTATGGAGCAAACCATAAATCAATTTTGTCGACACTATGTACAACTGCTAGATATAATTGTTAAAAATCCTCTTGAGAAGATAGGTTCGCTAGATTTTTTATCTGCAGAAGATTTTCAGCAAACGTCTAGTCAAGTTAAGATAATTTCCCCAGCAGATAAGACAATTTGTGATATTTTTACCAGACAGGTTAGGCAATTTTCA
>CAZTPH010000168.1:0-2776 GCA_964614705.1 uncultured Coxiellaceae bacterium | reverse complement strand
TTTTAATTGGCTTATGATCTAATAGAATTGCTAAGATACTTCTTAATAATCTTTTAGCATCAGCAAGGTCTTCGGTAGTAATTAAATTTTGGTTTTTAAGTGCCAAGAGAGTTTGGCCAGAAAAAGTCGTGGCGCTTTTGCTAGATTTTGAAAATCCAAAGCCAAATTTGTATTGATAGTGCTCATCATTAACGATTTTATCTCCATTGATGGCTTTGTCTAACTCTAAGCCATACCCCAAATCTCGCAGCAGGTTTTTTTCGAATATTCTTAGATAATTTTCTAAATTAGCTGCAGAGAGATTTTTTATAGTGTTATGGTAATTTTCATAGATATTTTGGTAAGATTCATGAGTGGGTAGGAGTTTAATTAATAATTCGTTAAGATAAAACCCGCTTAATAGGGTTTTGCCTTGCAGATTATAATTTAGTCCATCTGCTTCAGCTTGTTTTAGTGTGTACATGTCCCCTTTGCCGCTAAAAGAGATTAGTAGCGGTGTAAATGGTTGCAACAGTGCTCTGAGTGTAGATCTTTTGTTTCTGGTCCCTTTAGCTACCACGGTAATTTTGCCATATTGTTTGGTTAATAGATTAACCAAGAGGCTAGTATCACGATATGCTTTAGTATGTAAAACAAAAGATGGTTGTAATTCTATTCTGATCGTACGCATTATTTTTTGGGTAGATAAACTAAAGGATTTATAGGCTTGCCAGCTTTTCTAATCTCAAAGTGTAGTACGGCGATACCGCTATTATTTTTACCCATGGTGGCGATCTGCTGGCCAGCTGCCACTTGAGATCCCTCTTGTACTAGGCTAGTTTGATTATAAGCATAAGCGCTTAGATAATCGTCATTGTGTTTGATGATAATTAATTTGCCGTACGATTTTATTCCGGTTCCGTTATAGACTACAGTGCCTGAGTTACTGGCTTTAATAGATTGTCCAATAACCCCAGCAATATCTATGCCGCGATTATAATTATGTCCAAATGTTGAGTTTATTTTGCCATTGGTTGGCCATATCCAGCCAGATAGGTTGCTTATGATAGCCAGAGGCTGATCTATCTGGTTGGTGGTCTTATTTTTTTGATCTTTAGTAATTACTTGGCGAGATCTATCGTTAAGCTTTAGTATTTGGCCATACTTTAAGTGATATGGTGGTGATAGATTATTGATTTTCGCTAAGTGACGATAGTCCATGCCAAAAGCCCAAGCTATGGAGTATAGCGTCTCATTTTTTTGTACGATATAACCATTTATGGTGGATGAGTGTTTGCTCCATCCTTCAGTTACTGGAGGCAATTTTATGTGGCGTGGCTTGGCACAGCTGCATGCTACTATGACGGTCAATAGAGTAATAATTAATTTTATCCGTATCATCACTTTATTGTTTGGCGCAAGTCAAGCTAGAAATCCAGGGTTTTACCTTATCAAAAGCCGTGTAGTGAGTCATGTCAATTTTAATCGGGGTAATTGATACTTTGTTTGATTTGATGGCATGAAAGTCTGTTCCTGGGCCGGCATCTGCTTCTTGACCTGCAGCACCTACCCAGTAGATTGGGTATCCTCTGGGGTCGGATGATTTTACTGCTGCTTGTGCTGGATGCCTTTTTCCAAGTCTGGTTAATTCAAAGCCGGCAATTTCGTTTATTTCAACATCAGGAATATTTACGTTCAAAATAGTGGCTTCTGGTAGTGGTTCTTGTTGCAATTTTTTGATGATTTGTAAAGCAATTGCGGCAGCAGTGTTATAATGCTTTTGGGGGTCTTTGCCTGCTAGTGAAAAAGCTACCGATGGTATGCCAAGTAATCCCCCTTCAGTAGCAGCTGCTACTGTGCCAGAATAGAGAATATCATCTCCTAGATTGGCTCCAGCATTAATACCAGAAAGTACCATATCAAATTTAGTTTCAAATAGACCAGTTACAGCCAAGTGCACGCAATCTGTTGGGGTGCCAGTTACACTATGATAACCATTGGGTAATTTTTGTAGTCTTACTGGAGCTTGGATGGTTAGAGAGTTGCTTGCGCCACTACGATTTCTGTCTGGGGCTACTACGGTAATTTCGGCTATTTTTGCCAACGCTGAAGCTAGGGTCAATATACCTGGCGCGTATACGCCATCATCGTTGCTAATTAAGATTTTCATTTTTACCTCGATTTTTGGGGTACTATACCGTTTTTGATTAGAGGTGTAAAATCGTAGTTATGAAAATTATTATTGTAGCAGGTGGCAGTCGGCCATCGAAAAAATTACTTAAGCTAGAGGCAAAAGATAGCGGCCTCATAATTGCCGCTGATAGTGGTGGTGATTGCTTATATGACTATGGAATTATTCCGGATTATATAATTGGAGATTTAGATTCGATTAGTCAGCGTTCTTTAGCGTATTTTATTAAGCACAAAGTGGTAATCGAAAATTATCCCAAAGACAAAGATTTGACTGATGCCCAGCTAGCGCTTGGCAAAGCTTTAGAGTTTAAGCCTCAAGAACTAGTTATTTTGGGTATGCTAGGTGGAAAAAGAGCTGATCATTTCTTAGGAGCTTTCGGACTTTTAAATCGTGCCTTACGTCATAATATTTTAGCAATCCTAAAGGATGATTATCAGAGCATTAAGTTAATAGCCCGGTCTATTGTTATTACTGGAAAAAAAGGACAATTTTTTTCTTTGCAGGCTTATGGTGGGGTTGTAAATGGTTTAAATATTACGGGAGCAAAGTTTCCACTTAAAAATTATTTGCTAAAGGTGGGCGATACGTTGACGCTTTCTAATG
>CAZTPH010000167.1:2450-2828 GCA_964614705.1 uncultured Coxiellaceae bacterium | reverse complement strand
TCTTTAACTAAATCACTAACCGATACGTTTCTTGGTAGAGAACAAGCAATATGAAGATGATCTAATGTCCCACCAATCTTATAACAAGTATAATTTTTGTTTTTAAAAATACCTGCTATATAAGAATAAAGTTCCGAACGAAATTCATCGTGCAGCAGCCTGAGACGTTTTTTGGTGCTGAATACAATATGAATCAATATATTAGCTAATGATTGCGACATAATGCGATTTTCGGTTTTAATATCCACATACAAAATATGTTAGTGTCTTATAATATTGTCGCAATACCGGATTTATACCGGAGATAAAACGATTATGATGTTAAAAATTTTAATTAAATTATTAAACCCTTGCAGGGTTTCAACTCCCTTCTATATC
>CAZTPH010000167.1:390-2350 GCA_964614705.1 uncultured Coxiellaceae bacterium | reverse complement strand
AGAACCCAGGGTTAAAACCCTGGGCTATAAATTATCTTGCTCCTGCGGAGCATAAATGTTAAAAATTTTAATTAAATTATTAAACCCTTACAGGGTTTCAACTCCCTTCTATATCAGAACCCAGGGTTAAAACCCTGGGCTATAAATTATCTTGCTCCTGCGGAGCATAATGGTGAGTAGAGCAGCCAGATCGCTCTAGCTGCTCTACTCACCATAATGGTAAAAAAAATTGATATTTGTCATCCAGCGATTCATTTTTAGTGCGTGTTTTCGTAATAAAACTCTTTCCTAGAACGCATAAAACCTAGGGGTGTTGTTTATACCAACAAGAAATTTGGAAACCGGGAAAAATCGTGCGCATTTTTGTTCTAAAATTAATACTATCGAGACTTTTGCCGAGTTTTGCGAGCTATGTAAAGAATTTTATATTGATACCTAGTCAACATCCCATAACTAACTAACCACTCTAGGAACCGTTAGATGCTCCCTCGCAATTTTCTTCACCCGACCCCAATTGATTTTGATATTACGATTTGGGAAAGATTTACTCACCACATCAACTGCTTGTTTCATATCCTCCCCCATCTCTAAGCGCTGCTCAAACAAGGGCATGTGTGCTTCTAAATACAATTTATCGTTTAACCAAATAGCTTTATATGGTTGATTAATGATATTGACCTTAGTGCCAACCTCAACCAAATTGAAAAGCTGTTTAATATCTTGCTCATATAAGCGAATACAACCAGCGCTGCTCCTTCGTCCTACTCCAGCAGGAATATTAGTACCATGAATCAGATATTCTCTTTGCGATAAACGTAGAGAATATTTACCCAGGGGATTATCTGGACCCGGAGGAATAACACGTTTAATGTTATCTCCAATAGATTTCCTAAACTCATAGATAGATTTAGGCACAACCCAATTGGGATTTTTGCTCTTAGCTACAATGGTCATTTCACCAAGTGGTGTTTCCCAATCCTCTTTGCCAATTCCCACTGGAAAAACATAAACCTTATCTCCAGTTTTATTCTGATAATAAAGCCTCATCTCAGCAAGATTGATCACAATGGTGTTATTTTTTAATTCCTTAGGCAAAATATACTGAGTTGGTATAACTAATACAGTATCAACTGCAGGATGATCAGGGTTAACACCAGGATTAGCTTCAAACACCTCATAATACCCAAGATCAAATCGCTCTGCTACATCAGAAAAATCTTCTCCTTTTTTAACTTGAGTGGTTTGAATTTCACCAACTAGCAGTTTGCTCTCTTTCGTAAGATCAAAAACCAAAGCGTAACTAAGATGCCAAAAAATCAAACTTAGCCAAAAAATCAAAAATCTACTTATACTCATAATCAATAACTCAAAAGCTAATTAATAATCTGCGTGTTTAGGCGCACGAGGAAATGGGATTACATCACGAATATTTTGGATGCCGGTCACATACATTACCATCCTTTCTAACCCTAACCCGAATCCAGCATGCGGCACAGTACCATATTTACGTAGATCTAAATACCACTTATAGATATTTTTATCTAAACCTAATTCATTCATTCTTTGCAATAATTGTTCATAACGCTCTTCACGCTGACTACCACCAATAATCTCGCCAATCCCAGGAACCAAAATATCCATCGCCGCAACCGTTTTGCCATCATCATTAGCTCGCATATAGAAGCTCTTAATTTCTTTAGGATAGTTGACTAAAATTACTGGCCCTTTAACCACCTCTTCAGTTAAATAGCGCTCATGTTCAGATTGTAGATCTAAACCCCATCCTACTGGAAAACTAAAGTTCTGAGATGATTTTTGCAGAATATTGACTGCTTCAGTATATTCCATATAGACAAATTCGCTCGCAATAACCTTTTCTAAGCGGTTAATTACCTCTTTATCTACTCTTTCAGCAAAAAATTTTAAATCATCAGCTCGCTCATTAAGTACCGCTTTTGCA
>CAZTPH010000167.1:0-380 GCA_964614705.1 uncultured Coxiellaceae bacterium | reverse complement strand
AAATAATCATCTCTGAGGCAAGCAGAGCATCACTTTTAAGATCGGCAAAGGCAATTTCTGGCTCTACCATCCAAAACTCTGCTAAATGCCTACTAGTGTTAGAATTTTCAGCTCGAAAAGTTGGACCAAAGGTATACACATTGCCTAAAGCCTCGCAATAGGACTCAACGTTTAATTGCCCAGAAACAGTTAAAAATGTTTCTTTACCAAAAAAATCTTGCGTAAAATCCATTTTACCATTAGGTTGCAAGGGAATTTTATTAAAATCGAAAGAACTAACCCGAAACATCTGCCCTGCCCCTTCACAATCGCTCGAGGTAATAATCGGCGTATGAATCCAATAAAAACCACGCTCATGAAAAAAGCGATGAATTGCCATT
>CAZTPH010000166.1:0-2844 GCA_964614705.1 uncultured Coxiellaceae bacterium | reverse complement strand
AAACCAGCCAAACTGCGTGGGGTTGAATCTTGCGGGATGCTCTGTTCATTTAGTGAGTTAGGATTGCCTGAAAAAAATAGTGGTATCATTGAGCTAGATCCTGATGCACCAATTGGGGCTAATCTCAGAGAATATCTGGATCTTGATGACGAAATCTTCGAGCTTGAGTTAACTCCAAATCGTGGAGACTGTTTAAGTGTTATGGGTATTGCAAGAGAAGTTGCAGCTTTGAATAACCTGCAGATACCACCAATAACACTCCCACAAATTAAGCAAGCTAATGATACTACTTTTCCGGTAAATGTTTCTGCAGCAAGCGCTTGTCCTTGTTACATGGGAAGAACGATTCGTTTGGTTAATAATAATTTACCAACGCCTACTTGGATGAAAAGGCGTCTAGAAAGTGCTGGGCTGCATTCTATTAACTTAATTGTAGATATTAGCAATTATGTAATGATCGAACTTGGACAACCTTTGCATGCTTTTGATCTTGCCAAGTTAGATAAGAAAATAGAGGTACGTTATGCTCAAGATGGTGAAAGCATAACTTTGCTTGATGGCAGCCAGTTAGCGCTAAACAAAACTTCATTAATTATTGCAGATGATAGCAAGCCGCTTGCCTTAGCTGGAGTAATGGGTGGATTGAATAGCAGCATTTCAACTAGCACTACTGAGATATTTTTGGAAAGTGCACATTTTGATCGTAAACAAATTGCTATTCAATCTCAACAGTATAACCTAAAAACCGACTCATCAATGCGATTTGAAAGGGGAGTAGACTACAAATTGCCGACCCTAGCACTAGACCGTGCAACTGCATTGATTATAGAATTATCTGGAGGCGAGCCATCCTTAGCTACCGAAGTAACTTCAGCCAAACACCTGCCAGCTGAAGTTATTCTCGATCTTAAAGATAATACAGTTAAAAATATTTTGGGTATTGATATCCCTCATGACAAAATAGGTGATATTCTACGCGGCTTGGGCATGACCATTCATGAAATTCCAGCTGGCTGGCAAGTATCTGTTCCATCTTTTAGATTTGATATCAGTATTAAAGAAGATTTAGTTGAAGAAGTGGCAAGAATCTATGGATACAACCATATACCTGAGCAAAAGATAACTGTAGAGCTTATGCCCACGGTAGACGAAGATTTAACCAATCACCATGATGCTATTAGACGTATTTATTCCTTATTGAACGACCTTGGTTATAATGAGGCTATTACTTATAGTTTTAGCGACCAGCTTCTACAACGAGCTTTTGTTTTCGAACAAGCTCTTTTGCCCCTAGTTAATCCAATTGCTACTGATCTTGATGTAATGAGAAGATCATTATGGCCAGGCTTGGTCAAAGCTTTGCAACACAATTTACAAAGAAATCAACTCAGGGTCAGATTGTTTGAAATTGGACTACAGTTTATTCCAGTTGAAAGTGGCGAAATTAAACAACAGCTGGTGTTGTCTGGGGTAGCTACTGGTGGCGTTTATCCTGAACAATGGAGTAAAGAAAGAAAGAACGATATAGATTTCTTTGACTTAAAAAATGATCTACAAGCTATTTGCAGCTTGTTTGTTAACCCTGATAAAATTAAATGTGATAATTCTAACGATTCTTCTCTACACCCTAACCAATCAGCAGAAATTTTTATTTCTAATGCTAAAATTGGAAAATTTGGCCAGATTCATCCGCTGATACTTAAAAACCTAGATATTGACCAAAAAATATTCGCATTTGAAATAGATTTAAATAGTTTAATCAATAAGTTAAGTATTAAATTTAAACCCTATTCTAGATTTCCTGGCATAACCAGGGATATCGCCATAATAGTTGATAAAGATATACTGTGGAGCAAGATCAAGGATAAAATTGTAGACATTTCTGGGGAATTGTTACACAATGTAGTCCCATTTGATATTTATTCTAATGAAAACATTGGCTTGGATAAACACAGCATTGCTATTCACTTGAGATTTCAAAGTCTTGAACGGACTTTAGTAGATAAAGAAGTAGATGATTTAGTAAATAAGATGGTACTGGTTTTAAAACAGTGTTTTGGGGCAGATTTAAGAGGATGAAAATATGGCTTTGACAAAAGCTGAGTTAGCAGAAAATTTGTTTAAGGTACTCGGAATTAACAAACGAGAGGCCAAAGAGTTAGTGGAGTTTTTTTTCGAACAAATTCGCAAGCTGCTAGAAAACGGTCAAGAAGTTAGATTATCTGGTTTCGGTAATTTCAATTTACGTGATAAAAAGGAACGTCCTGGTAGAAATCCTAAAACTGGCCAAGATGTATTGATCAGTGCAAGAAGAGTAGTTACTTTTAAAGCCGGGCAAAAACTAAAGGCCAGAGTTGAAAGATATGCTGAATCAACCGAAGGATCAACTGCAAAGTAATCTTAATAATTTTGTTGCTGGGCGAAAGCACACCAGTCAAGAATTACCTCAAATTCCTGATAAACTGTATTTCACTATCGGTGAAGCTAGTGAATTATCTTTAGTCAAGCCTCATGTTTTGCGTTATTGGGAGAAAGAATTTTCCAGCTTAAATCCAAGCAAAAGGCGAGGGGGAAGACGCTACTATGAGCGAAAAGATCTAATCTTGGTAAGAAAAATTAGGTCACTGTTATATGATCAAGGTTTTACTATTGATGGAGCAAGAAAATTACTAGCGGACCAAAATCATGAGTCAAAAAATACCAGTAATAATGAGTTAATCAAAAATCTAATTATAGAGCTAAAAAAAGTCTTGGTACTTCTAGAGAGCAATTGATATTATTGTTAATCCTAAAAACAGCAATTGAAACCGTAGCGAGATTGATTAAAATGTCTAGATTTAATAT
>CAZTPH010000165.1:0-2845 GCA_964614705.1 uncultured Coxiellaceae bacterium | reverse complement strand
ATCGTCCTTGGAATATGTCTTTTTGGCGTTCTGAAGCTGCTCATAAAACTCAAAGATCTGAGTGGTTTTGGGTGTGAAAACATGCATGCCGCTATCTCAGCATGTGGTGCAATTTTACAATATGTAAAAAATACTCAACGCACTGAACTACCACATATTACAGCTATCACCGTTGAAACCGAAGATGAAGGTGTAATTCTAGATGCGATTACCCAGAAAAATTTAGAGCTAGTAAATAATTTACAGGGAACAAAAGAACACACCATTGCAGATATTTTGGATCATACTGCTACCCCAATGGGCGCACGATTATTACGCAGATGGATTACCCGCCCAATTAGAAATCAACAATTACTACTTGATCGACAAAATACTATTGACCAACTTAAAGGGTCACATATAGAAGAACCACTATATCAGCTCTTGCGTGGGATTGGTGACATTGAAAGAATTACCACGAGAGTTGCATTAAAATCTGCCAGGCCACGTGATCTTGTTCAGCTGCGCTTTGCACTAAGTCAATTACCAAAAATCCATCAATTACTAACCAAAATAACTTCGCCGTCCCTGCAAATATTACGGCAAAAAATAGGCGATTTTCCTGAATTATTTAGTTTGCTAAGTAAAGCAATTGTTGAAAATCCTCCTGTAGTGATCCGTGATGGAGGAGTGATTGCTCGTGGTTATCATCAAGAATTAGATGAAATCAGAGATCTTAGCAGTAATGCTGACCAATTTTTAATCAAACTAGAAAGCCAAGAAAAAGAACGCACAGGTATTAGCACACTAAAAGTCGGTTATAACCGAGTTCATGGTTACTACATTGAAATCAGTCGCCTGCAAGCAGGTCAAGCACCGATTGAATACATTAGACGCCAAACCTTAAAAAATGCTGAGAGGTTTATCACTCCAGAGCTTAAAAACTTCGAAGACAAAATCTTAAGCAGCCGTAGTCGAGCATTGTTGTTGGAAAAAGCTCTCTATGAAGAGTTGCTGGAAAAAATCACCCAATATCTCCATCAATTACAAAATAGTGCCGCTGCATTAGCAGAACTTGATCTATTAAATAATCTTGCCGAAAGAGCTGCTGCTTTGAAATTAGTAAAACCAGAATTTACTCAAGAAACCGGCATTAAGATCATCGGTGGAAGACATCTAGTTGTAGAACAATCCATTAAAGAACCATTTACTCCTAACGATACCGAGTTAAATGAAAATAATACTTTATCTATTATCACTGGCCCAAATATGGGCGGTAAATCTACCTATATGCGTCAGGTAGCACTCATTACTATTCTTGCTTATAGCGGCAGTTTTGTGCCAGCAAAGCAAGCTTTAATCGGTCCGATCGATAGAATTTTTACCAGAATTGGAGCGGCAGATGATTTAGCGAGCGGCAGGTCGACCTTTATGGTTGAGATGACCGAAACTGCCAATATTCTTAATAACGCCACGCAACAAAGTTTGGTATTAATGGATGAAATCGGCCGCGGTACTAGTACCTTCGATGGATTAGCGTTAGCTTGGGCTACCGCTAGTCACTTAGCGATAAAAATTAAATCGCTAACATTATTTGCTACCCACTACTTTGAGCTTACTCATCTGGCTAATCTAATCCCAAACATTAGTAATATTCATTTAGATGCTATTGAGCATGAAGATAAAATTATATTTTTACACGCGGTAAATAGTGGGCCTGCTAATAAAAGCTACGGACTACAAGTAGCACAGCTCGCTGGTATTCCAGCTGCAGTAATTAAAGAAGCAAAAGATAAACTCATTCAACTAGAGAATTATTCTGAAAAGGCAGACTTTTCTAGCACTAAAAATATTTATCCTGAAACTACTGCTCAGAATCGGCAATTACAAGATTTCGCTGCCAAATTAAAAGAGCTTGACCCCAATAATTTATCTCCGAAAGAAGCTTTAGAGATGCTCTATATATTACATCGCAAAGCAACTGAGATATCGTAAAAATATCACAAGACAGATAAGGCTTTCTCTTCTTCCAGCTGCTAAAAATCGCAATGCAACAAGAAGTAACCATTAATTAGACTAGGAGAAAGTTTAAGCACCTCTTTTAAGCTCTCACACTGATCAATGGTAAATTCTTTTTCAATCCATTCATCAAGAAGAAATCTAAAATATTTTGGGTCATCTACAACAATCAAATCTTCGGCTTTGATGCCGTATTTTTTGTATATCTCCAGCGCTTTATCAGAAACCAGTAGTTTATACTTTTCAAGATTGCTTAACCTATTATCACGAGCACCAAAGAAAACTCCCAAATTCCACCATGATCTCTTAGGTTTATTTGAAGGTCTAAACAAAGATGTCAGTACTTCGATTGTTTCTACATCAAAATTTTTTAGGTCGGTAAAAGTAACATCTCCGGATCCATACGCTTTTATGGCATCATCAGATGTCAGCACTTTAAATTTGTAATTGTCCTCAACATACAGCCTACCTAAAACCTCAAATGTTGCTCCAGCTTGATATGCTACTATTGAACCATCAGAGGTCAGGGCTTTAAATTTGTAATTATCCTCAGCATACAGCCTAACTAAAATCTGAAATGTCGCTCCGGCTTTATATGTTACTATTGAACCATCAGAAGTCAGAGCTTTAAATTTGTAATTATCCTCAGCATACAGCTTACTTAAAACATTAAATGTCGCTCCTACCTTATATGCCACTATTGAACCATCAGAAATCAGGGCTTTAAATTTGTAATTATCCTCAGCATACAACTTACTTAAAACATTAAATGTCGCTCCTACCTTATATGCCACTATTGAACCATCAGAAATCAGGGCTTTAAATTTGTAATTATCCTCAGCATACA
>CAZTPH010000164.1:0-2848 GCA_964614705.1 uncultured Coxiellaceae bacterium | reverse complement strand
TTATATCCCGGAAAGTTCTTTACCGATATTTCCCACGTAGTGGGTGGGCCACTTTAGGTGAATTTTCGGGGCTTTTCACTTGCTTACTTGGATTAGTTAAAGAGCACTATCTATTTTACTAACATATACCCCACACCACGGATGGTGTTGATATTTTTGCTTTTTAGCTTTTTTCTTAAGTTGTGAATATGTACTTCGAGGGCATTGCTATCAATGTCGTAACCCCAGCCATACATACTTTGGGTGGCTTGTTCTCTAGAGACTACTTTGCCAGCATTTTCTAAAAGCATTTGCAATAAGACAAACTCTCTTCGTGATAGCTCTACCATCTGTCCATCTTTGAAAACCATTCTAGTAGCAGGGTCGAGTGATAGATTACCAACGGTTATTGTGGTGCTGGCAGAACTTGAAGATGAAGTGAACCTTCTGCGAATCGCACGAATACGTGCACATAATTCCTCTAGGTTAAATGGTTTAGTAATGTAATCATCTGCTCCGCCATCGAAGCCTTTGACCAAAGATTCAGTAGATTCTCTAGAGGTCAGGATGATTACCGGTATATTTAGGTTTATGGAACGAATGTTCTTCAAAACTTCTTCGCCAGATAGTTTTGGTAGTCCAAGATCCAAGATAACCAAATCAAAATGCTCGCTTTGAATGGCGCCCCAAGCGGCACTACCATTTTTTACCCAGTCTACCGTGTATTGGTACTGAGTTAAGCCGGATCGTACTCCTTCACCAAGCATTTCATCATCTTCGACTAATAGTATACGCATTTTCTATCACCATATTTATTTCATTATTTACTTCGAGTATATATCATATTGTCATTTTTTGTTAAATCTTAGCAAAATATTTTTGATAAGTTGTCGTATAATTGTATAACAACTTGTTTTTTCTATGTTTTTTGTGTAAAAATTAATATTTGATTGTAGTTAAGTGGCTGGTTAATGATTTATTTTGTTAATTACTTGATTTTTTTGATGAAATGTTTTAGAAATGCTTAAGTGTGAGAGATTGAGCTCACATCTTAATTGTATTGTAACGTTACAATTTAATTACGGACCTGTTAGTAATATCAGGTGTATTAAAATTAGGTAGGGAATTAATATGAAAAAAATAGTATCAATTGCTTTATTTGTTGCTGTATTTGGGTTGATTGGTTGTTCTTCTCAAGATAAACCGAGTGTAACCGCTGATCGTGATTACACTGTTGCTACTGCTGATCAAAGAGCAAAATGCAAAGGCAAAAAGTGCCGTGTTGGTAAACTCGGTGTTGAAAAACAAGCTGATGATGTTGCTAAATAGTTTTAACTAGTTTAGATAACATAAATAAAAAGCCGGTTAATCCCGGCTTTTTTATTGTTCTGAGATTAATTCTACTTGCTCTATACTGTTAAAGCGGCTAGAGATTTTTTTGGCTGATTTGTTTACATCCTCTGCGTCAGCATGTGCTTGAGCAATATGTTTTGACAAGTTGTCCATGCGATTTTGAAAGCGTGAGAAATCTTTACCCAGAGTTATTAGGTGTTCCTGAATAATATGAATTTGTTTGCGGGTGGCCGAATCTTTAATTACCGCACGAGCAGTAGTTAGGATGGCCATTAAAGTAGTAGGGGATACAAGCCATACTCGTAGCCGGTGTGACATTTCAATTAGATCTGGATAGTGGCTATGAATTTCGGCAAATATTGCTTCGGCAGGGATAAACATAATGGCTCCGTCTGCTGTTTCGCCAGGAATGAGATATTTCTCTGAGATATCTTGAAGGTGCTTTTTAATATCAATACGAAACTGTTGCTCGGCAAGATGTCGTTCATTTTCTGCTAGATGGTGATCAGCCAATTTTTGATAGTTTTCTAATGGAAATTTTGCGTCAATAGCGATATTGCCAGTCGGCTCGGGCAAAAATAGGATGCAGTCGACTCTTTTACCATTAGAAAGAGTATACTGAAGAGCAAAATTTTCTTTAGGTAGTATGTTGTGTAGTAGTGCAGAAAGTTGCACTTCACCGAACGCTCCACGAGACCGTTTATCAGTCAAGATCTCTTGCAGACTAATTACATTGCCGGAGAGTTCAGTAATTTTTTTCTGTGCCTCGTCGATTAAAGCTAGGCGCTTTACTATATCGGTAAAAGTCGCAGTGGTTTTTTCAAAACCTTCAGAGAGGCGCTTTTCAACTTGACCGCTGATTTCCTGTAATTTTTTATCGGTCATAGCGGTTAGTTTTTCCACTCTTTGGCTTAACTCAGTTGCATGGTTATTAAGGGCAGAATTTACCTGTGCTCTAACTTCACCGATGCTATTTTGGACGCTTTCGGTGATAATTTTTAGGCTGTGCAACTGGTGTTCGCTAAATTTTTGTTGTTGTTCAAGTGAGAGCTGAATAATTCTATCCTTTAGTTCATTATTGATTCGACTGCTATCGTTAAGCAAAGTTAGTAAATCGTTGTGTTGGTTCCGTTGAATTTTGCTAAGCATAAGCCAAACAAGCGTATTTAAAAGTACGATCGCTAGCAAAATAATTGTTAAAGAGACGAAGGTCATGGTTATATTATATTAGTTTGATATCTTTTGTCAGTTTTGATGCCAGTCCAAGGTAGTTGTTAGGAGATAATTTTAATAACTCTTTTTTGGCGCTTGGTGGAATCTTAAGTTGCTTAATAAAGCTGTGAATAGTCTTTTGATCAATCTTGTGACCGCGGGTTAATTTTTTCATCTGTTCATAGGGATTTTTTAATTGATGTTTTCTCATCATTGTTTGAATTGCTTCGGCTAAAACTTCCCAGTGATTGCCTAATTCTTCCGTAGTTATTTTTTGATCAAATACTATTTTGTCGAGCCCTTT
>CAZTPH010000163.1:0-2946 GCA_964614705.1 uncultured Coxiellaceae bacterium | reverse complement strand
CACCCGATTTGGAGATAAAACCCTTACGGTTTTGCCAGCAGATTCAGCTAATTCCAAAATACTTGCAATTAAATCTTTATTATCGCCATTACTCTCTACTAAATTTATCCGATCTTTAGATTGTAAAATATTCGTAGCATATTTTATATGCTGCTTTTTAATGTCTTTTTCTTTTTGGCTATCCGTAGAAATAGAAGAAACAGAAGAAATAGAAACAGTATTATTAGCATCATTATCTTTTAGAACCAACCCCGACCATTGGTTTTTACCCCTTTCAACAAAATCCATAATCGCTTTTTCTGTTTCGATAAGTTCTTTAGTAACAAAAGTACTGCCAGATTTATCTAAAGAAGTAAGAGGAGCGAGAGGAACAAGAGGAATAAAAAAACCTTCCTTTATTAATTGCTCTACCGCCTTAACAATATCGCTATGAGTAGTTTTACCAATGGCAAACTCCATAGATTGTGAAATTATTTTTACATAATCTAGCTTTAACTGATATTGCGATAAATACCAAGCAGCATCTTTAACGGTTCTTATCGCCTCTCTTGCATCATTAATAGAGTTACCATCTTGAAGATTTTGATATTCGAATATTTTTTTATTTTTATTTTTATCTTTATTTTTACTTAGTTCATTCAGAAATTCTTTTGAAGAAAAGCCTACCTTTGCTAGCTCATCTTTCCAGGTTTGTCTCATTTCCTCTAACCTAATATTTTTAGGTTTCTTTTCCCTGCTATCTAAAGAAGCAATGTCTGCAGCTTTGAATGAGTGGTAATTGAGTTTGTCCAATAGTTCTTCTATCGTTTTCCTGCGCTTTGACATTGCATCTCTTGCCTCTTTGGACACTCCCTTGATTTCCCACATCCCATGTTTACCTACTATTTCTATTTCACAACCAAGTTGTTGGACTTTATTAGCAAGTGAATTACGATAGATTAAACCGTAATAAATCTGATTATGATAAATCTGCTCAAAAAATCCGTGAATCGCTTTATCTTTCGCCATATTCGATGCCAAAGCCCGCCAGGATTTGTCTTGCCTTTCAGTTGCGTTCATTACTAAGGCATGGTGGTGTAAATGTGGATCTAAAGAACGAGAAGCGGTATGTCTAATTACTGCAATAGTGAGATTTTTAGTATTTTCAAAATCCACTTTTTTGTTTTTAAATACTCTGGCTTGAGCACAATCTTCCTCTATTGCTTTTAGTGTCTCTTTGACCGCCTCAAAATGAGCATCATAAAATCTTTGATCATTACCATCTAGCGCTAAAATAGATACTGATTTAGGAGCATGAAAACAGAGCTCATATCCAGCTCTATGTTTTACCTGTTTCACTGAACCATCACTTTGTAGTCCAATAGTTACTCCGTTTGGTAACTTGCCTTCCATAACCTGTTGTAGATCTTTTTCTAACACCTGTTTATTACTCAATCCCAGTTTATCTGCTCCAACGCCCAGCCAGGCAGAGTTTTCCCTAGCATCAACTTCAGATAAATAATAATTATCCTCTTTGGCAAAGTATTTGGCCGCACCGGCACTGTTTTTTATAGAAGATATAGTTAACATATAAAGAGTTATTTTCTTAGTCAGCTGCTAATATTAACTGTTTTTTTGTAAAGTGTGCTTTACAAATAAGAGAATTGACTTATACCATCTTGATATACGTTGTTGCTGAAGTTTGCAGGGTTTTATAATCTGAATTAACAGTCAGTTAAATTCTTAGCTCTTCTACTATACTAAATTTTGGTTTATTCCTATCAGCCCTTTCATCTTCGATATTCAGACCTATACCATCTTTCTTACCCTTAAAATTAAGATCATCAAGATCATATTTTTGGCACTTTTGTGGAGGCTGGTGGTTTTGCTCCGGGATATCTTCAACCTGCTTCTCCTGAGCATAAAAATCTTCCATCTTAGAATCTTGCTGGCCGGCAAAATTATCTACGCCTTGATTAAACTTTAGATTATTCAACATAAACCCATCTGCTATCTTAGGTCTTTGAGTTAATTTAAGTTCAAGCAGGGAGATTGGATAAGAGCCGGCTAGACGCAGAAAACATTTCATATTATCCAAATCCATAATCTCTGCTGGAGTAACAATTTGGTTAATCATTCTTTGAGTGCCGACTGAAATACCATCTCTGATAGTATTGGCTCCATATGAGTAGTTCTCTCGCATATCTTCAACTTCTTGAGCCCCGAGCGCTCTTGAAACTAGCTCGGCCATATCTGGACTTGGGCTTCTGAAGAAAAAAGCTGTATTCATAAGATCAAAGATCTCTTTACCGGCACTTCTGCCATACACTTTTTCTAACTGGGCATAACTTTGCATTCCCAAAATAAAGCATCCTCCATATTTACGTGCTTCGGCAATACTTTCGGCTAGTTGCGGCAACTTATGTAAACTTGGTAACTCATCACAAACAAACCAAATCCTTCTATCACGGTTTTCTTCTAAAGCTAAAAGATTAATGGTCGCCATCGAAAACCACATCGATAATAATGGCTTTAGTGAAGAATGTTGCGCAGAGTTGGAAGACAAAAATAACCAACCATTACCATAGCTATTATTCTCATTATTGATCCAATCTCTAATACAGAATTTGGTTTTTCTGGTTTGTTCTACATTGGTTAAAAATCTTAATGACTTTAAATAGGTGGTAATAACCGATCTAATAGATATTGCAGTCTTTTCAATCTTATCGCTGGTAAGGGTAGCAGCTTCTGTACCTGATAAATAGCCGTGCAAATCTTGCAACTCTGAAGTTAAAAGTAGATTTAAAAGCTTCTTGATTGATCGATCTTTATCATGCTGCATCATAAACGCTGCACTACTAAAGATGGTTCTTGCCGCATTAACCCAAAATGGTTCGTTTTCTCCATGCATAGGGATTAAGCTCTCTGCGATATTTTCAAAATCGGTAGCACTTTTGGCCTCATCCC
>CAZTPH010000162.1:0-3005 GCA_964614705.1 uncultured Coxiellaceae bacterium | reverse complement strand
CCCATTACTCCACTTTATTCCACTATCCACCACTTTTTGCCACTATATACCAAAAAAATGGGTTATGTCAAATAGATATAGACAAAATTAACAGTAATCTATTACCCTAAAAAAATCTTATTGCTAACGCTGTTAACGTTTGACTAGTTAGGGGGGGGGTAGAGTTTTATCCGATTTGTTTGTGTGGACCCCGCGGTCGCTAAGAAACGCGCCACGGGGCGACGCCCAGTATGCAATCAAGTTCCGCTCAGACGAAATATGCATTCGTCTTCCCGCGGCTTTGACCGCAGGATCTATATATTACAACGCGAGCTTCAGTTTGCAGCTACTAAAAAATTCAGAATTAGGCATCCACTTTTTAGGTTTAACTAATTAAGTTAGCAATCTCTTTAGCAATAATTGCTGTGGCAGGTAAAATCTCGATTTTTTTGAGCTTATTGACCATCTCATTATTCTTGAGTTCGGCTTCATAGATTTTGGCGAGCAAAAAATCTGCTGTTAACTCATATTCAAAAATCACCTGACTAAATCCTTTAGCCAAACAATATTTGGCATTGATAATTTGGTCTCCTCTGCTTGCTCCTCTACCCAGCGGCAATAAAATGCTGGGCTTACCCAAAACCATCAGCTCATAGATCGCATTAGCTCCGGCTCTGGTAATAACTAGGTCAGCGGCCGCTAGCAGGTGAGAAAACTCTTCACCCAAATATTCAAACTGTTGATAACCATTTAAATTAATCTCATAGTCAACCATCCCTTTGCCGCATACGTGAGCGACCTGAAAACGCTCTAAAATAACCGGCAAAATTTCACGCACCACTCGATTAATTTTATCTGCCCCTAAACTACCACCAAAAATAACCATAATTTTTTTATCATGATTAAATCCACACAATTTTCGCCCACGCTCTGGGTCTCCTTGAAAAAAACTCTGCCTAATGGGCAAACCACTAACTATTACTTTACTGCCTTTGATTGCGCAAGCAGTCTCAGGAAAAGTCACACAAATTTTACTAGCAAAGGGAAAAGATAATCGATTAGCTAAACCAATAGTTAAATCTGCTTCATGAATAATTACTGGTACCCGCAAAACCCAAGCAGCAATCACCACTGGCAATGCTACAAACCCACCTTTAGAAAAGACGACTCTCGGCTTTAATTTAACGATCAACCAAAGAGCTTGTAAAATCCCAAAAATCACTTTAAAGGGATCTATAAAATTTTGCCAACTAAAATAACGCCGCAGCTTGCCGGTGGTTATGGGATAATAATTAATTCCTAACTTATTAATTAAATCTCTTTCAATGCCATGATAAGAACCAATATAGCTAATCGTCCAATCTTCTTGAATTAACTTTTCAATTAAAGCGATATTTGGCATTACATGCCCAGCAGAACCGCCACCAGTAAAAACGATCTTTTTTGCTTTTAGAACCATTTAACTTACTTAATATGCTTTAAAATGCCGTCTAACTCATCAAGATTATTATACTTAATCACAATTTTTCCCTTGCCTTTCTTGGTATGAAAAAATGTTACTTGGGCTGCAAGCTTATGAGCCAAATCTCTTTGCAGCCCTTTAATATTGGGATCAATACTACTACTTTTTATGGTTTTGGGCGGCTTTTGTAGTTGCTTAACTAAATTTTCGCAACCTCTGACTGACAATTTTTTGTCGATAATTATCTTAGCGGCAAATAGTTGCTGATTACTATTCAAAGTTAGAATAGCTCGTGCATGCCCCATCTCTAATAAATTTTCCTTTACCATCTTTTTGATCTCTTCAGGCAAACTCAAAAGCCGCAAAAGATTAGTAACTGAGGTTCGTGATTTACCAATGGCTAATGCGGCATTTTCGTGAGTCATCTCAAATTCATCGATTAACCGCTGTAAACTGATCGCCGTATCGATAACATTGAGATCTTCACGTTGAATATTTTCTATTAATGAAACTGCCACCACTTGACGATCTGCCATATCCCGAATAACTACAGGTACTTCATGAAGATTAGCAAGTTGTGCCGCGCGCCACCTTCTTTCCCCAGCAATGATCTCATACTTACCGCTGCCAACTGGGCGAACAATGAGGGGCTGGATAATTCCTTGGGTACGAATAGAATCTGCTAATTCATTTAAAGTGTCCTGATCAATATCTCGCCTCGGTTGATACTTGCCAGGCTTTAGCAGATCAATAGCCAAACTGCGTAGCTCTGAAGATTTACTAGTTACTACTTCATTTACCGTTTTTACACTACTCAAAAGTTCGCTTAATCCTATACCTAGACTACTCTTCTTAGACATAAATATTCCTCGATTAACTTACGCCTCGGTGCCCCGATGCTTTTTAGTGATTTCTCCTGCTAGCGCCAAATAGGCGATTGCTCCCTGCGAATATTGATCATATATCAAAGCAGGCAATCCATGACTTGGGGCTTCCGCCAAACGCACATTTCTAGGAATCACAGTTTGATACACCTTATCCCCAAAATGAGTTAAAAGCTGAGCAGAAACCTCTTGGGTAAGACGGTTACGACCATCGTACATAGTACGCAATAACCCTTCTATCGCTAGAGGTTTATTCACGGTATTTTTTAATTGCTCAATAGTGCCCATTAAAGCTGCAAGCCCTTCAAGCGCATAATATTCACATTGTACCGGAATAATCACCGAATCAGAGGCAACTAAAGCATTAACCGTCAAAATATTTAAAGAAGGCGGGCAATCAATTAGGATAAAATCATAATCATCAATTATCTCTTTAAGAGCATTTTGTAAGCGATATTCTCGCTCATCAAGACGTGCTAACTGAATCTCAGCTGTAGTTAAAGTTAGGCCTGATGGTAACAACTGATAACCAACTTTAGTATTTTTGATAATACTTTTAATTGAGATTAAATTAAGCAGCATATCAGCCACCGAGAAATCTAGGCCATTTTTGCGCACTCCACTACCCATCGACGCATTGCCTTGGGGGTCTAAATCCACTAACAAAACTCTTCTTTTGA
>CAZTPH010000161.1:2406-3030 GCA_964614705.1 uncultured Coxiellaceae bacterium | reverse complement strand
AATCGGTGTTCACGTTCGATAATAATCAGTGTTCACGATGGGTAATAATACGCAGGTAAGTCGACATTTCTACATTTTTGTCGCAATCGGACTACAAAAAAAATGGCGATTTTAGCTCCAACTGGAGTGGCCGCTGTTAATATTGGCGGGGCAACTATTCATTCTTTTTTTGGTTTCTCTATTGATATTACTTTAGAAAAAATTGAAAAAGTTCCTAAATATGACGAAAAATATAGGCTTTTACAGCGGCTGGATACTATTGTTATTGATGAGATTTCAATGGTAAGAGCAGATTTACTGGACTGTGTGGCTAAATTTTTAACGTTAAATGGGCCATATCCTCTCGAACCTTTTGGTGGTATACAAATGGTTTTTATTGGTGACCTTTACCAAATTCCACCTGTAGTAAAAAACGACGTAGCTACATTTTTTACCACATTTTATCAAAGCCCATATTTTTTCTCGGCTAAATCATATATTACTCACGCGAGTAGCTTCACTCTTATTGAATTTGAAAAAATTTATCGCCAAACTGATACATCTTTTATTAATTTACTCAACGCGATACGTAATAATACAATAACCAATATGCATCTAATGGAACTTAACAAACGATTTCAGCCA
>CAZTPH010000161.1:0-2396 GCA_964614705.1 uncultured Coxiellaceae bacterium | reverse complement strand
TAAACCCAAAGAAAATGAATTTTGGATTTATATCACCGGTACCAATAAAGCAGTTAAAAGAATCAATGACTTCATGCTTGATCGTCTCAAAGACCAAGAAATTGTTTACCGAGCCCAAATCAAGGGAGAAAGCAGGCAGGAATCTTTTCCTACCGACGTCGAATTAAGACTAAAGGTAGGAGCACAGGTAATGATGGTAAATAATGATCAGTCAGGTCGTTAGAATAATGGCACGCTTGGTCTGATAATTGATATTGAGCGCCCCCAGGAACATAACCTTATAGTGGTACAACTTACAAATAAAGAAGTTGTACGAGTGGCTCCTCATAGCTGGGATATTTTTCAATATGGAATTGATGATGTAACCAACAGCTTACACACCATAAAAGTAGGTGATTTTGCTCAATACCCCATGCGTCTTGCATGGGCTTTAACGGTACATAAAAGCCAGGGCAAAACTTTTACTAATGTCATTCTCGATCTTGCTACTACTTTTTCTCCTGGACAGATGTATGTAGCTTTAAGTCGGTGTACTAATTTGGGCGGTTTAGTATTAAAAAAACCAATATCTGCTAAAAGTATTTTTATTGATCAGCGTATAGTAGAATTCTTGGCTAACTTTGAGCAGTAATTCGCTAGTTTGATTGGTGAGATTACCAAGGTTTTGCCATTGTATTAAGTGTGATAATTTAGTCGAACTGCTTCTATTTGGACTGACGATTTTTTAAAAGAGAAAATTTTTTTAATGACTGGCATATAGAATTTAGCAAGAAATAAGGGTGGCCTAGCAGCAATACCACAGGAACCACGGGAGGAACCACAAAACAAACATCTAATTACTTGCTTGCTATAACTCTTTGATTTAATTGGCTCCCCGGGAAGGGATTGAACCTCCGACCAAGTGATTAACAGTTGGCGATTCGATTTTTAGTTACTTGATTTTATTGCATTTTTAACCAGGGACGCCCACTATTTTTGGCGTACAAAGTGCAACAATGTGCAGCTAATCCCCGCAAAATCTACGCACGGAGTTACTCAATTTTCGAATTTTGGAGGACTATCTACTTGGTCAGTCTGACTTGGTTGCCCCAAATTCTCTCGTTGTTGTCTACGAAGATTTTGACCAAACTGGTTAGATCCTCCTGCTTGTTGAAGTCTTTCAGTAATGATATCAGCAGGATTACCGCCATTAATAATTTCAGTTAAAGCCCAAACCAAAAAAGGACCACAATCGGTTGTATTGCTACGCTCAGTAAGAGATATTTCAGGAATCTCTATTTCCGCATATTGTGGGCGGTTTTCTTCTGTAAAAACATGCGCTATTGATTCTCGATCTACTCTCAAAATGGTATTTAATACTCTTGCAACTTGATCAGATATTTGAAAGCCCATGGGATTAACATAGCTAACGTTGTATCTACCTCCATTTCTATCAATTACCAAACCAACCCAATGAAATTGCCCACCATCGAAATCTCCTGGTATGGCATTAATATTCATTATTACAATAAATCTCATATCGCCGTCTAACTGACTAGGGAAATTTTGTTCTTGTATTTTACTAAGAGTTTGAGTAAGCAGTTCTGTACTACTGACAACAAGAATGCCCTCCTCAGAGCCTTCGTCAATATCTCTAGCAACAAAAACATGAGTAGGGTTTGTAGCATCACCGGCCATCGCAATAAGACTTCTAAAGTTATCCTGAGAATAATTATCTTGAGAAATAAGTGAAGTATCAGGTTGTTCCATAACCAATCTAGGATCAGCTTTAACAATTAGAAGTTTCCCTGATTTTAAAAATAGATTTCTTAATATATCTGGTTCGATACACAGGTTTTTTACAATGGCAAATAACGGTTGTTTGGAGCGCCTATTTGTAGAAGTATGTTGATATTGAATCAATAGCAACGCTCCAAACACTATTCGTATGGTTTGAGGTAAATCTCTTGTACCTAACGGTTGTTCCACATTGCTTATAATTTGTGCTACAAATGCTCCTAGGTCTTCATTAATTAACGAAAATATTTGTATAGTGGCGTATCTTAAAAAATCATCTTCTGCGTTTTCTATTTGTTCAGACATTCTAATCAAACCACTTGTAACTCTATCATGTTTTTCTATCCATATTTTTGGGGAAATACAGTGCATCATAATTCTGGCCGCTATTTGAACCTGCGGTTTTCTTTCGTCTATCTCTATACCAATTTTTATGATTGACCGATGATAAGCGCACTCTCTAATAATATCTGAAATAATGTCTGATGTAGATATTTTTTCTCTTAGGTTAATCACCCCCTCATCTTCTTCATTTAGTTGAGGTACAGCGAATCTATCCTGCATAATAATACCTTTATAAGTATCACTACCAACAATAGCATACGGCATAACCATTGTGT
>CAZTPH010000160.1:0-3087 GCA_964614705.1 uncultured Coxiellaceae bacterium | reverse complement strand
AAGATGACCATTAGAAAGATAAAATACATCTTCATTTTCACCTTCCATAGTTATGCCACTTTTAATCAACATGATGGTTTTTGCTTCATTACCGTTCTTGTAAGGAATTCTGGTAACTATATTTACTTCATTTTCGCCCGCCCTTGTATTTCTTTTTTTCCATGAGTTTCCCAGTTTTTTCTGCAATCTTTTATAGCGATCAGGATCGAGATCGACAACTATCGAAGGGGCGCACAACCAATTATACTCTCCTTTATTACTAAAACACGTTTGGCGCACCCGCAATACCAAACTACGAACAATATTTATCCCATCAATAAGAGTTGTAGTACCTGAACTAATATTTTTTAGCATTTTATTTATATCCATCTTGCAACTTATGCTATGAAATTACTTATGCATTACATGAAGCATAAATCTTACCTAATGCAACACACGCTCTACGACAGTCTTGCTCATCAACTCTTTCATCTATTACTATACTTGGCGTCCTATAATTAAAAGGAACAAGAAAACATTCACACCAACAGCCGCCGAACACTACCGTACAAGCGTTAGTGTTTATATCTACCAAAATATTATTTATACTTGCTGCTCTCATAAAAAACCTAATTTATTAATCACACCCAGCATAAACATTATGAATCGCTTCACATGAGCGAATACAGTATTGCTCGTTATGTTTTTCTCCTATTACTATACTTGGCTGCCTATAATCAAAAGGAACTACAAAGCAATTACACCAACAACCGCCGAATATTAGCGCACAAGCAGTGGCATTTATCTCTACCAGATTACTATTTATACTTTGTGTTTTCATAATAACTCAAATTAGTTTTTTTAATATTTACCACATAACTAATTATAGCACCTATTTCAGGTATTCTCACAAATCAAACCACATAAACTCAACCGCTTACCTAGCTATCTATAAGGCCTATATCGCCAACTGTCGTCAGAGGATACAGAGGATATTGAAGATCTTGTGCCGGAATAACCGGACGGTGAATACGAGCTGCTACCTATCGTATTCCCACCTACATCGCATGCGCTGTTATTACCCGTCAAAGGCAAGCCAGTAGATGGATTACTTCTTCGTACATCGTGAGAATATTCCTTCATCTTAGCTATCAAATTTTTGTACTCTTCCTCTGTGATTTTACCCTCTAATAACATCCTCTTATACCTCTTCTGCTGTAAAGAGTTTAAATAGATAACCAACCAAAATCCAGCTAGTGGCAAACCCAATATCCCTAATACATTTAAAGTTCCATCTATAATCTCTTGCATTTTTCGATCTCTTGCTACTGCTTTATCATACTTAACTTTTAACGGAATCAATTTTTTAAGCTCTGCTCTTTTTTCTGCAAGTTGGGAGTTGATGGCAACAAGTTCACGACTATTCCTATCGATGCTTGCTCGAATAAATTCTTGCTCATCTGCTGGCATAAGCTTATCTTGTAATTTTTCCACTCTTTCCTTAATAATTTCAACATCCACTTCAGCTGAAATTTCTAGTTTGATTATATCTTGCTCTATAGCATGGTATTCAGATGCGGCATCAATTAGCGTTTGACTAATTGCAAATATATTAGTTGTACATAGCAATATAAGCACACTTAAAAAATATTTCATAGATCTCATAGTCTTACCTCATCTTCACAGATTTTTTATCTTAATTTTAAAAATTATGTTTTACCCCTTTCAATGATTTTTTCCTTATTTCGGCTTTGGCTATCCTTATTTCTATCAACCTGATCCTCTACGAGAACAGGTCTAACACTGTTCCCCATGCTAAAAGCACTGCTCTCAGCTTTATTGGCTCCAACCTCTATATCTTTACTAACTTCACTATTAATATCCTTGTATCTATTCATCAGCGAGGTTTCCCCTTTTTCTAGTTTTTTAGAAATGCTATTTTGACCTTGCTTTACTTTATCTACTCCACTCTCAAAATCCCCCTGACTAAACCACTTATCTTTATCACGAGCTGTATCAACACTGGTTTTACGTTTTTCATCTTTGTAAAACTTATTAATACCTTGCTCTTTTTGCTCAAACCCACCTTCAGCAGCTTGGTATCTTTTGTCTGGATCTATACTCTGACGATGTTCCAAATATGCCGCCATTATACTACTTTTTGTGCCAGATTTGCTAATATAATCTCGTGCATGCTTTTCTAGAGTTGCTCGCTCCTTGCCAGCAAATAACTCTTCGGCTTTAGCCCTTCCTTCAACAACTACTGTATGGTTAGCTATCTCGTTACCCAAATCACTATCAATCTGGCCTGAATGTTGTCTACATATGATGATGCTTGGCTTAACCGGTCAGATTCTGCTTTATTGATAGAATATTGCCGAGAAACTGTCCTGGCATTACGTAAATCAGTTGAAAGTTGCGATAAGTGGGATTCTGATTCTGATTTACTACTATCTACACTATTGGTTTTACTATATTCCTCCACTTTATGTAGATCTTGGCTAAATTTACTGGCCTCTTCAGCAGTTATATCGATACTGCGACTAACTCCATGTTGCGTTGACGTTTCATTTGTCCTCAGATGCTCAGTTCTTGCATTTAAACCTCCCTTAACATTGAATTTTAATCCAGACTTATCGAAACCAACCCCAAGATCAGCTGACTGGCTAAAGGTAGTTAAACCCTTAAAGACATCATTGACATCCAGGTGGTTACGCTTGGCAATATTGGTGGCTGTACTTTTCATATTGGAGACGCTTGCTGCTGCAGATTGGGATTCTCTTGAACTAAAGTTTTCATTAATACTCTTTCTGGAGTCTAAATGCTTGCCTAAGCTATCTAGCTCAGTTGTAGCGCTAGATATCGATCTATCATATGCTCTTTGATTTTGAATCGTTGCGCTTTTAGCTGATTCCGCTTGTTCTGAAAATGAGCTACTTAGTAACTCACTTGCCCTGACTGTTGTTGGCAGTCTTGAAATAGCTTGTGAAGCATCATAAGTTATATCTCCATCTGCTCTACCAGTACGTAATACCCCAGTTCCTAATTGCTCTGTTGCCATACCATGCATCATAGTAGAATTAGTATCAAACTTATTAGCATTAATAT
>CAZTPH010000159.1:0-3099 GCA_964614705.1 uncultured Coxiellaceae bacterium | reverse complement strand
ATCCCAGGTAGCATTCCTATTGATCTATCCAAACTAAAACTTGAGGCAAAGCATGAAGAAGAAGCTGCTGTTAAGAAAATCAAGATACAAATAGCGATTATTTTTTTTATATCTCTCATCTGCTTTTATCCCTTTTTAATCGATTGTTACAATAGGATTGATGCTACTTTCCCAACGCAATACGAACATGAAAATTTAGTTTAATTCTAACTCGAAATATATCTAAAATAAAGAGATAGTTAACAGCGCTTGAGCAAAATATTAACAAACTCGACGAACAATACTAAATACAATACTTTTCAAAACCTTGAGTCTTGAACAATAACTTAATCTCCATTAGAGATTTTGTATGAGCTACACAAAAAAACTATTGAAATAAGATAAAATTTATTGATTAATAATTTTACAGCCAGCAAATAACGATAACTTTATCTGCTGGCCGCAAAGATTAAGCTTAGAAATTAAAACTAACCCTTGGTACAATTACTGCTTTTTTCGTGGGGGTACAATTTTCAAAGTGAAGTGTTACTGCACGAAAGTCCACTTGTTCAATCCCTGCTTGTAACTCATATGTACTATACATGCGATGCTCCTGATATTGACAACAAAAAATATAACAGGCTTGCTCATCAGTGGTAGTAGCAATGGTATTACCCTTATTACTCCACGCACTATTAAAATAAAAGGTCCGATCGTGGGTACATATACATCCAACATCACCACCTGAAACATTTACAGCCTGCTTTTTACTTAACTCTTTTATCATAAATCTCTCTCAAAAAATTAATAAATAAACACTATCAAAAAATAAAGCATGTGCTTTGATTTTCGAGGGAAAAATATCATACAAAAATTAAGGGAAAATTATCCTATAGGGATTTTAACTAATACATAAGAAACGTTTAATCTATTAAAAAAAGATTAAAAATCTGGGGTAAACGAAATAACGCGCGCAAAATATGGAATAGTCATAAACCAACTTGTACGATTTAATTCATTATTTAATTCAGGATGATATCTTACCATTTTTTGCCAACTTTTTTGGGGATTTTGTTTAAGATAATTAATCCCTTGCTGCAAAGCTAGCTTAAATTTAAGTAAAACAGCATCATTAACCCTATCTTTATTAACTACCAAAATCAACTCACTATATTTCTCTACCCCATAATCTTCAGGATAAAATAATTTGGCTTTTTTCCCAGCTAGTTTAATAGCCAAAGGCTCAAAATTACGCATCCCGCCAACAAAAGCATCAAGCTTACCAGTCAACAAGGCAGGTAATAGATTAAATTTCACATTGATCATTTTAAGATCCCCAATTTTTAGCCCTACACTTTTTAACATCTTAGTTAAAATTAATTTATCCGCCATAGAACCACTGTAACCTACGCGCTTACCTTTTAAATCAGCTAAATTATTAATATTGCCACCATCAAGCGCTATTACACAACCAAGCGGAGAATCGATTAGTGTGGCAAACTGCTCAAGTGGTAATTTATGAGTTTTATGATGATTAAAAATTAATTGATAAGTGATCGCGATATCTGCTCTACCAACTGCCGCCATTTTTTCTGCTTCTTGCACATCAGCTGGCATAATAAATTTAACCTTTAGTCCCTGCCTTTTAAAAAAGCCTTCTTGCTCAGCAACTAGTAGTGGCGCATGATCTGGATTTAAATACCAATCAAGCACCAAAATTAATTGCTTTGGCTGATCTGCTCCCGCATTAACCACCAAAATTATCCCAAGCAATAACAGAAATTTTTTCATTTAAAGTAGATCATTTAATATCTAGATAAAATATACCGCTTTAATACTCTATCAACCCCATAATAAAAAATTAAAGTCAAAATCGCCAAAACTAAAATGGCAGCAAACATTAAATCAAGTTGCAACTGAGAGTTAGCAGTTAAAATAACTATTCCAAGACCCTTGGTTGCCCCCACCCACTCACCAAGAATTGCCCCCATCGGAGCAAAACTAGCTGCAACTTTCAAACCCACCCCTAGCTGCCTTAAGGCCAAAGGCAAACGAATTCTTAGCCACAATTGCCACTTGTTGGCATTCATAACCGAAGCAAGATCAAGATATCTAGTCGGAGTTGCAATCAGGCCATCATAAAAAGCGCTCGTTATCGAAAAAAACAACATGCTAGCTACTACCACAATCTTCGCAACTAACCCATAACCAAACCACATAATCAGCAAAGGCGCTATAGCAAACACTGGCAGTGCCTGACTAATCAATAAAAGTGGCAAAAACCAGCTGCGCAAAAAAACAAAATAACTTAAGAAAAATGCCCACAAAACACCACAAAACGCAGCAAAAATCCAACCTAAAACAGCAGCCAACAAAGTAACCAAAGCCTGCTGCAAAATAAAACTCCAATATGATTTTAACACCACATAAATTGCTAGTGGTGATGGAAAAATATAGGATGGCACCTTAAAACTAGTTATTACCCATTGCCAAATGATTACTATAATTAACCAACCAAATATTCTGACTAAGTGGTCCTTAATTTTGGGCATTTACTCTTAACCTCTGCAATAGATAAGCATAATCTTGCAATAAATTGGGAGATGCGACATCTCTTGGAAATGAAGTTGCCAAATCTAATTTATAATCGATTTTTGCAGGCAATCCCGCTAGAATCATCACTTGGTCACTAATGCGTAAAGCCTCAAGCGGATCGTGAGTAACTAGTACTACAGTGCGACCTCTCAATAAAGAGGTAGCTAAATCTTGGATATTTAATCTGGTTACGGGATCAAGAGCAGAAAATGGCTCATCCATTAAAATAAGGTCAAGATCTTCAAGTAAAGTTCTAGCTAATGCTACTCTTTGTCGCATTCCTGCCGAAAGCTGCTTAGGCATCAGATTTGCCATACCATCAACTCCCACCGTATGCAGCAAAATATTAGCTTTATCATTAAGTTGTGCGGTTACCGGTATTCCTCGTAGACGATAACCAATTAAGAGATTATCGTAGACATTTAGCCAATCTAGTAATGAGTCCTCTTGAGTCATATAAGCCACCCGATTAGTCAGCGGCTGGTTGTCTGAAGCTATCATCTGCCCAGAATGGACTGTATCATT
>CAZTPH010000158.1:1406-3155 GCA_964614705.1 uncultured Coxiellaceae bacterium | reverse complement strand
TCAGCAACATTTATCATCTCATTTTCTTGGGGAAGATAATACGCTATAATATGTTTATCATCCGCTAGCTCAGCTACAGTTACAATAGCTTTAGCAATACCAGGATATTCTTCAATAACACACTTAATTTCATCCGGCTCAATTCGAACCCCCCTGATTTTTATCTGATTATCTATACGCTGTAAATATGCTATATTGCCATCTGGTAGATATTTAACTACATCTCCAGTCTTATATAAATATTGTCCGATAATAAAAGGATTAGGGATAAATTTGGCTTTCGTTAATTCGGTATTATTTAAATATCCTTTGGCCAAACATATTCCACCAATATGTAATTCACCGTATACTCCTACCGGCTGCGGCATTAACAAATCATCTAAAATATAAATTAAAGCATTATCTATAGGCTTGCCTATGGGAGTAGTTTTAAATTTTTCATGATCGCTTATAGTACATTCCCACCAACTTACATCTACTGTAGCTTCAGTAGGACCATAAAGATTATATAATTTACACCTTGGTAACTTAGTAATAAACTTATGAGTAAGTTCTGTTGACAAACATTCACCACTAGAAAATACCATTCGTAATGAATAAAGCACTTCTAGCTTAGGCTGCATAATAAAAAATTCAAACATAGATGGCACAAAATGAATAATTGAAATATTCTGTTCAACTATTATTTGATACAAATATTCTGGCTGCTTATGACCATCTGGTTTAGCAATAACCAAAGTAGCCCCACTAATAAGAGGCCAAGTAAATTCCCAAACTGAAACATCAAATGTATAAGGGGTTTTTTGCAATACTCGATCTTCCTTGTGTAAAAAAAACTTCTGTTGCATCCAATAAATACGATTATAAATAGCTTTATGCTCAATCATAACCCCTTTTGGTCGACCGGTAGTTCCAGAAGTATATAACACATAAGCAAGATCATTAGGAACAATGTTTAAATTACTTACAGATACAATATCTAATTCTTCATTAGGAAATAAAACTTCATCATAATTCAGAATCTGATATTTTTGCGTATTTTTAAAACGGCCTGATGTTTCCGCGTCTGTTATGACCAATTTACACCGAGCATCGGCTAATATAAAATCTATCCTATCATCTGGTAATTCTACATCGATAGGTAAATAAGCCTTTTTACTAAACCAGATAGCCCATACAGCTACTACCATACCAATACTTCTTTCCATACAAATCGCAATCACTACATCATTTTGATTGGGAGATTGACTAATTAATAATTTACTAAGCACTGAAATCCGCTGTAACAATTCTAAATAAGTATAGATAATACCCTCAAAAATTAATGCTGATTGCCTAGGATTATCCTGCACTTGTTCTAAAAATAGATGTGGTAATAATTTATCTTGAGGATAGTTTTGTTTAGTATTATTCCAAGTAATTAATTGCTGCTTTAGTTCCTGTGGCGACAAAAATGCCAACCTACCAATTATCTTGTCTGGGGTTGCGATAATATCTATCACAAGATTTAAATAATGATCAGCTAAATTCTTGATCGTATTGGCATCAAACAAATCAGTATTATATTCAAAAAGCAATCGTAGTTTATCTTCAACCAAAGTGGCTTCAAGAGTTAAATCAAAAAGACTGGATATTCTACTAATTTCATATGGCTCAATTTTTTCTAAACCAGAAATATTAATATCAGCAAAAGATAGATAAGACTCATTTTGCATAACAAAAGCTACTTGAAAAAGAGGATTAAAACTT